>NZ_CEYLVT010000065.1:0-33406 GCF_982860115.1 Moorena sp. | reverse complement strand
AGTTGGCTCGGGAGTTGGCTCGGGATCGGGCTCGGGAGTTGGCTCGGGCTCGGGCTCGGGAGTTGGCTCAGGAGTTGGCTCGGGAGTTGGCGATACACCGTTGAGGTCTATCACTGGAGCATGATTACCGAATAGGACATAGCTATTCCCTGAAGTGTTGCCATTGTCTCCACTAAGCTCAAGACCAGGTGCGCCAATAACTAGGTCATCAACGCCATCACTATTAACGTCTTTTGCTTTACTGACTGAGAAACCTAGGGAGTCAGTACCTTCGATAACTAAGCCATTTTCCCCGTCTAAAGTAGAAAGGTCTACACTGCCAGTAGCTCCCAATTCTTCACTGCCGAACAGCACATAAACTTTGCCTGCACCTTCAGCTCCAATCGCAAAATCAGCAAACCCATCTTTGTTGAGATCCCCAGCATGACTAACTGACCAGCCCAGGAGACCCTCTGCTTCAATCCCTGTGATAGCAAAGCCGTTGGTACCGTTGAGGCTGGCAAGGTCTAAGTTACCTGAAGCAGCAACATCCGTGCCGCCAAACACTACGTAAGCCTCGCCAACATTAGTCTGGGTATCTGAGTCAACAAAGGGAGCCCCAATGATTAAGTCACTAAAGCCATCACCGTTGACATCGCCAGCATCACTCACGGACCAGCCTGCACTGTCACCGCGATCAAGGGTGGGACTTTGATCAATACCATCAATCACGAAGCCAGTTGTGGGGTCGGAGGATATTGATGAGAGGTCTAGGGTTCCACTGGCACTGAGAGTCGTACCACCGAAGACTACATAAGTCTTGCCAGCAGAACTGTTGTTAATCAGAGAATTACTACCAGGAGCACCGATAGCGAAATCCTTGATGCCATCACCATTGATATCCCCAGCACTACTAACTGAAAAACCTGCCAGGTTTCCTGGAACACTACTGGTGAGGACTAGGCTAATGCCAGGAGTTACTGTACCCCCAAATACCACATAAGCTTCGCCAGGATTAATACCGGGAGGAAAAGTAGGCAAAAAAGCATTAGGAGCACCAATCAAGAGGTCATCGTTTCCATCGCCGTTAACGTCCCCTAAATTGCTGATGGAATGACCGGAAAATTCACCAGCATCGATACCATTGATAGCTACGCCAGATGAAAGATCTACGCTACCAGTAGAGCCAATAGTAGAACTGCCAAATATTACATAGCTAACGCCATTGTTGTTGGTACCAGCACCGGGAGCACTTACGAATAGGTCACTCGTACCATCACCATTGATATCTCCACCACTGCTAACGGAGAAGCCTAAGAATCCAGTTGAATTAAGACCCTTAATAACAAAACCCTTACTAGGCTCTGCTGGGTCTGCTGGGTCAAATGATTCAATGTCAGCGAGTTCGATGCTACCGCTAGCACCTACATCTGGACCACCGAACACCACGTAGCTTGTACCTGAAAAAAGGCCATTGGGATCTGCCCCTGGGGCTCCGATAATCAAGTCAGCATTGCCATCACCGTTGATATCTCCGGCGCTGCTAACTGAGAAGCCGGAGCGGTCACCTAACGTAACACCATTAATAGAGAACCCATTACTGCCGTTAAGGTTTGAAATATTAAATACTTGATTTGACATAGTTAAGTTGGTAGATGTCTATATCCTTTCGATTTGCCATCATCTCAGCTAATCCTAGTGATTGGGACGAAGATTGTGATAAATTCATCAAAATTTTACTTAATTCTGAAGCAGTATAGCAGAAATCTTTATATTGTGATTGTAAAGAAATAGCTATCGTAACATAGCGATTACGGGCTTTGAGGTATTAAGTCAGTCAATATGATTAGAATTTATAAGATTTTCGTTGTTGGTAGCTAATTGGTGTTGCTGAAAAGTCCGCTAATCAAGGGATAACCTTCCTAGACAATCCACCACTCAACCTTCATGGTTTTATTCAAATACTTATGCACTAAATAAAATCAGTTATGTAAAGATTTCGCAAAACCGCCAATTTGGCACGACAGTATTATTCAATTGTGCTAGTCATTTGTGTTTATGGAGACCTAATTTCTCCATCTCCCCATCTCCCCATTTCTCTATCGTCCCATCGCCCATCTCCCCATCTAGATTATTGGGATAATCACCATAATCCCATCGAATCTAGCTTTCTCAGCTCAAAACGGGATAACTAAAAATAAATCCCTTCAGTCTTGATCAGTGTACATCTATGACATATTGCCTGAGAATTGCTGATATTCCGATCAGTGAACGTCCTCGTGAGCGATTAGTTGCTCTAGGAGCTAAAAATCTGGCGACAGCGGAACTGCTAGCAATTCTTTTAGGTACAGGTCAAGGCAAAGGTAAGCTTTCTGCCATGGGTTTGGGACAGTTGATCTTACAGGAACTTGCCAAAGACCAACGAGACCCAATGGCTGTGTTGCGGAATATTAAAGCTCAAGAATTGACCCAAATTCATGGTGTTGGACTAGCCAAAGCCACAACGATTTTAGCCGCAGTGGAGCTGGGAAAACGGGCATTTCTCTCTCGAGCAACAGAAGGTGTAATTATTGATAGTCCAGCCTCCGCAGCAGCATCGTTGAGTCATGACTTAATGTGGCAAAATCATGAACGATTTGCGGTGTTGCTACTCGATGTTAAAAATCATTTGTTGGGTACTCAGATTATTACTGTTGGTACCGCAACAGAAACCATTGCGAATCCCCGGGATATTTTCCGAGAAGTGTTGCGCCAAGGAGCAACACAGGTAATTGTGGCTCACAACCATCCCACTGGGAGTGTTGACCCAAGTTTTCAAGATATTACTCTTACGGAACGGTTATTACAGGTAGGTCAACTTTTATGTATTCCGGTATTGGATCACTTAATTGTTGGCAATGGTAATTACCAGAGCATACGGCAAGTCACGAAACTGTGGGATGAGTATCCCCAGGAGGATTGACGTTTAGCTGTGGCAGACACGGAAGGGTTCCCTCACCACACATCTCATACCGGAATAATTCCCGAATAATTACCCTTAATCAAACCCTACCCATCTCCTCACACGCCCCAAACTTCCCAAACTACCCATCTCCTGTGTCCCGGAAAATGTTAAGTTAAGTATCAAAACATGTCTTTTCTTTACAAAAGACCCGATCACCCTATTGGTGATCTATCACCTCCCACGTATCATCAAAAAACTATTACAAGGATTCAGCCATGGTTAGTAAAGTCCAAAAGACTGAAGCAGAGTGGAAAGAGCAGCTAACACCGGAACAGTTTAAAGTCACCAGACAGAAGGGAACGGAAAGAGCCTTCACTGGAGCATACTGGAACAATAAGGACAAGGGTATCTACAAATGTATCTGTTGCGGCACAGAGCTATTTCACTCCGATACCAAATATGATTCTGGGACAGGTTGGCCCAGTTTTTATGCACCTATCAAAGAAGAGAATGTAAAGGAGGAACCGGATAACAGCCTATTTATGCGCAGGACAGAAGTGTTGTGCGCTGTCTGTGGCGCTCACCTAGGTCACGTGTTTAGCGATGGACCACAACCAACAGGCTTACGCTACTGTATGAATTCTGCTTCCCTTAGTTTCGAGAAACAGGATTAAAAAAATAGGATTAATGTAAGCATTCAGCCGTCAGCCGTCAGCCGTCAGCTTTTCGCTCACGCTGCGCGAACAGCTTATTTTATTCAAAAGCACCTCAAGTAGCCTGCCCGTAGTGCATAAGCTAATAGCTATCAGCTATTAGCTGATAGCTGAATACTTACAGATTAATCAGATCAAGTCTCCTGAGTTTAATTGGGAAAATCAATTATGGTCTGTCGATAAAACTGGGGCATTCCGGTATCAAAATATTTGCCTTTAACTAGATAACCGGTTATGCCCTCTTCTTGTCGCAATTTATCAAGACAGGATGTCAGCTGAAATTCACCTTTTTCACGGATATTGTGGTTGATGTGCTCTTCAAGATAGTCAAAAATTTTCGGCTTAAGTACATACATACCAAATACCGCTAAAAACTGATCCGCTGCCATTCCTTCCATATGGAGATGGGCTCGCGCATACTCAAGAGTAGGCTTTTCATAAAGCTCTGTCACACCCAACCGTGATTCTGACTCTTCCCAAATCCCAGTCACACAACCGGCTTTATGAATAATCTCTCCTGGCATTACGGTCAAGGCAACAACGCTCTGCTGAACCTGGTTATAAACCTTTAAAACTTGACTAGCACAAGAATTTTCATGGTCAGAAGTGTAAACATGATCCCCCAGCAACAATAGAAAAGGCTGATCATTTACCCATTCTTTTGCACAAAATACAGCATGACCATAGCCTTCTTGCTCCTCTTGAATCAAAAAGGTAATTCTCTGGCCTAAATCCTGTAAATATTGGCTGTATGCTTGGTTTTCTGGAGAGAGTTTATCGAAGAGTTCGGGTTTGGGGGTGGACTTAAACAATTCTTCAAAATGTTTGCGATCGCTTTTTTGAACCACAATCCCCACTTCTTCTATCCCAGCACTGACTGCTTCTTCCACAATCGCCATGATCACTGGTTTCGCCCTACCATCCCGGTCAATAATCGGAAATAACTCTTTTTTTACCACTTTGGTGGCTGGAAACAAACGGGTACCAAAACCCGCTGCGGGAATTACAGCTTTGCGAACGTTATTGGTCTGCATAAATCGTTAACATCAAAGATTCCATTTGGGGGAAATCACGCTCAATAATTTTAATTAACTTTTGTTGACTTTCCTTGTCTTTAACAATAAATTGTGCACTACCATCCCCTTGAGAGCCAACTCCCTTTCCCCCTAGGATATAAGGTTGTATTGGTTCATAATTCAGGATTTGGTGTAACACTCTAGCAGTTAATTGCTCAGGGCAAGCAGGGATAAGATAGCGGTCGAATTCAGCTTGTGCCTGGTTCATCAAGGCACCAATCCGTTCAGCATCACCCCTTTCCAGAGCCTCAACGGCCTCCTGAGTAATTTTAGAACTGATTGAACCAAGATAGTGCTGAACATTCTGTTGTATTTCGTTAGTGGCGAATGGATAGCACTGATTCAGTTTACCGAGTATTTCCTGAGTATTTTTACTAGCCCCGAGGTCTACAATTACAAAAAATAGATTCCGAGGTACCTTGAGTTCAGTAATATCGGTGTGATCACCATCAAACATCATCATGATCGGTCGATTGCCATAAGCACAGGCGAAATCCATCCGACCACATTGGGAAGGGGTGGTGGTTTCCCCTAGATAGGCTAACTCCATTTCCTCTTGGAGGCTCATGTTTAAGTCATACAGGAGATTGAAGCTGCGGGCAACTAGGACGGAAATTGCTGCACTTGAGGATAGCCCTTTCTTGATCGGTAAGTCAGTGCGGTAATTATCGATTTCAATTCCACCGACAGGATAGCGAGAGAGACACTGGTAGGCAACCCCAGCAGCATAACTAAAAAAACCGCCTTTTTTAGCAACAGCGAGCAGAGCACTCCTTTCCATTGGTAAACTAATACAAAGGCTCGGGGCACCCTCCCGACCGGAAGTACGAATAATCAGCTCGCTCGAATGAGATAACAGCAGAGCATAAAGTCCCTGATTGGTTCCGGTGATTAGGGTGTAGCCTCTTTCGAGCTGGGGATTTAGGCAGCGATAGCCTCCTGCCCAATCACTATGTTCCCCAAATAGACAAAGGCGACCTGGAACAAACACTTTCATTACTGAGTTAAATGCAAACGCAGTTTTGATTGCAATAGAATACAGCCGGTGATTGCAGTGGTAGATTCTGACAGGCTACAGTGTATTTTACGGAGCTCCAAAGCACTATATAAAGCACTATAGTATGAAATTGCCATCCCAGGGATTGCATTCAAAGACGGCAAGACACCACCAAACCGGTAAACTCTCGATAGAGGGGGCTACCGATCAATGCTACTTGGTATTAACTAGAACGTTTGAAACCTCTATGTGGGTAGATAAAAATAAACGTAACGTGGGCTAACTACATGGAACGTTTTATGTTAACTACTTGCAAGCTTTGGCTGTGCATCCCTAAGGTCAACAGTTAACAGTCAACATAGTTAACGTGATTCAAATCACGCTTTACTGGCAAAAGGTTAACAACTTATTAAAACTTAAATCACCCCAGATCAACCTCAGCTATTTGATTATGAATAATGCCAGGAAAAATTTCATCAGGGAAATCTAGAATGACAGCTTTGATTAATTTGGAAACCTCCCAGACCAGTGCTTGTGTCACTGCTTGGCTCAGAAAGCACACCCTTTATCTAGGGTTCATTGGTCTGTATGTGGTAGAATTACAAAGTATCTTGGCTCACCGGGGATATTACTTTGGTCCATTAGATGGTGTGTTTGACACAGAGATTGAATATGCTGTGCAAGGCTACCAGCAAAAGGTATTTCTCAGACCAACTGGTATTGTAGACCAAAAGACCTGGCAAGCTCTTCTGAGTGGTGCTCCGGTCAATATGCCGATTCTACGTCCTGGCAGTTTTGGTGAGGCTGTCAGAAACGTCCAAGAAGTACTTTGGATTAGTGACTACTATACCGCTAAGATTGATGGCATCTTCGCTTCCCTGACACTCGAAGCAGTGCAACGTTTCCAACTCGACAAGGGTTTGCTAGGCAATGGTGTAGTTAGTGAACACACCTGGAACGCCTTGAGCGACATGCCTCGCTATGTCTATTAGGCTATGTCTATTAGTGGGTTAGTCCTGTCCTAAAGGATTGATACCAAGTTGCGATCAATCAAAGATATTATCCTTTGAACTGGTGAGGGAGTGAGCAGGTGAGCAGGTACTAAATTATGAAGGCAACTTGGTATGATTAGGGGTGTTCAGGGGGGCAGTTGGGGGAAAGAAGCAGCAAGAATTACGGATATGAACGCCAAACTGTCAGCTAACTGGGGTAAGCTGACAGTTATGTTCCTGGCAAAGAGCCAGGATTGATTTAGCAATCAGTGGCAAGACGCGATGAAGCGTTCGCGAAGCGTGGCCTTTGGCCTCAGCTTCCGCTAAAAGCGATGAAGCAAAGCTTCCGCTAAAAGCGAACGCATCCTCTACCCATGCCATGGCAACAACCATGCCATGGCAAGATTTCTACATTGTTAAAAATCTCCAAATTCCCCCAAATTGAACCGCAAGCATCAGAAAGCATCAGAGCT
The DNA here is from genome assembly GCF_982860115.1 of Moorena sp. NCBI lineage: Bacteria > Bacillati > Cyanobacteriota > Cyanophyceae > Coleofasciculales > Coleofasciculaceae > Moorena > Moorena sp. The sequence goes on along the minus strand of NZ_CEYLVT010000065.1, from coordinate 26,232 downwards.
ATACTACCATCTTGTTTAACTGATTCCTTAGCACATTAGACTTAATAACGGCAACTATGTTATGTTAATTTTCATGAAGCTCCTGAAAATTGACATAACAATATGAACCTGCCAGAGTCTGTTAAATTTTGGTCTCAATTCTTCCACCCCTTACTGATGTGGGTGCTGCTAGCGGCATCCTTCTATGCTCTTTATCTCGGTTTGAAAATCCAAAAGACTAGAACGGCGGAAGGTGACGAAAAGAAAGCGCTAGTTAAGGGTCAATATAATGTTAAGCACCATCTTGTTGGTTCAGCGTTGCTATCAATGATGGTACTCGGTACTATCGGAGGTATGGCAGTAACCTACATTAACAATGGCAAGTTATTTTTTGGACCCCATTTGCTGGCTGGTTTAGGCATGACCGGAATTATTGCTACCTCTGCCTCTCTGACACCATTAATGCAGAAAGGTCAAACTTGGGCTCGCTATAGTCACATCGTCCTGAATGTTGCACTCTTGGGACTATTCAGCTGGCAAGCCATCACCGGTATGCAAATTGTCCAGAAGCTTCTTAGCAATCCGTAGATGATTTGATGTATCTAGGGGCGTGGTATTTTACCCCCCCTAGGATGGTGTTAGAGTTGGAATGCCAAAACTTAAACTTAGCTTTTGGTTGCTTTTGAGACTGATAGCTGATATATGACCCCTAAGAATAAATCTAACTGTAAATTTTACTGCTGTCGTGATTGCTTCGGTATAGGTAGACCATTACTGCTGTGGAAGTCTTCCTGTACCTTGTGGGTTAAACGCCGGGAAACTTGACGCACAACTTGCTGCAAAATTCCGTTGCCTGTGCGTTGAATCAACGACTGAGGTAGTTTCATAATCGCCTTGGGAAACCACATGTCAACACTCAGGTCAAGATGCCACTCCACGCGGGTTATCACCGATGGTATGGACTGCCCTTCCAGCTGATGCTCTTCAAAATACTCCCTTGCTGGTACTTCTACTAAGGTCTGAGATGCCTGGAAATCAAGGTCATAGCCTGGACTGACGTAATTGGGTATGGGGATTGTCCGAATCTGATAGGAATTTTCGTCTTGAGGTAACAATTCCAAACCGATTTTTGGCTCTACCCTATAGCCAAATGCCCCAAAGCTACCAATGGTCAAGATATAGCCATTGTCTGTGAGCAGTTCTACTTTCATCGGATGAGCGCAGCGACAAAACCAATCCTGGTGAGTATTTAGATAGGCACTTACTTGCTCAGCTGAAGCATACATCTCCATACAGTCTTGAAAATGACAGTGAAACCGAGTCGGCTCACTACCTGAGTAAGACGCTGATGGAACAATAGAGTCAGTGTCAGCCTTTATAGCAGGAGTATTCAAATCGACCTGTTTTGCCTCAATTGACTGATGGTTAATAAAATGCGATCGCATACATCATCCTCTTCATGTGATTGCCTTGTGACTAGTTCAGAAACTAGTTGAGAGCCTAGTTGAGAAATGTCCATGGGTCGCTCTTGTTGATCCCACTCCTCTGGCTGAGTTAATCAGGAGTCGGACACAAACAAGTTGAGCTATGTAAACAAGTGTAAAGTTTTGGAGCCTGATCTAGCTTGGTGTCTGGTGATGCGAGATCAGTTATTAGATCAGTTATTAGATCACTGACTATAGCGGGTTCTAATTAGATCCACCCACACAGTCTTAGAAGAACACATCACGAAGGAAACTTATACATAAACTTATACAATCGAGAGGTTGGGGTTTACGGAAGCGATGCCTCAGGTGCGACCCGTGATGGCGAACGCGCCCCGCGTGACCTACGGTCAAGGGATTGCTCGCCATCACGGAAAACGCACCATTACGGTCATGGGGGTTATCCCCATAAGCGACTGCATCAAGACAAAAACCAATATGGCGGTTCTCGATTGAATGGCCTAGTTTAATTTTCACTCAGAATAACTGGTAAACTGGCTAAGCTACTAGGTAAATTGTACGGAAATTGCCATGAAAGCATGTGTAGTTGGAGCAACAGGAGAAACAGGAAAGCGGATTGTACAGGAACTGGTTATGCGTGATATTCCTGTAAGGGCTTTAGTGCGAAATTTAGAGTACGCTCAAGAAATATTACCACCAGCAGCAGAATTAGTGGTGGGAGATGTGCTCAAACCCGAGAGTATCAGTGCCGCGATCGCAGATAGTACTGTAGTGCTATGCGCCACTGGTGCTCGCCCTACCTTTGACCCAACCGCACCCTACAAGGTGGATTACGAAGGCACTAAAAATTTAGTAGATGCTGCTAAGCAAAAAGGGGTAGAACACTTTGTATTAGTTTCTTCCCTCTGTGTGTCCCAGTTTTTCCATCCCCTCAACCTATTCTGGCTGATTCTGGTCTGGAAGAAGCAAGCAGAGGAATATATCCAAAAAAGCGGCTTGACCTACACCATTGTGCGACCAGGTGGTCTCAGAAACGAAGACAACTCAGACCCGATTGTCATGTCTGGGGCAGATACTCTATTTGAAGGTAGCATACCTCGGACCAAAGTAGCAGAAGTTTGTGTTGAGGCGCTGTCGGAACCGGAAGCTCGGAATAAAATAGTAGAAGTGGTTAGCTCCGCAGAAGCTGCCGATCACAGCTGGGAACAGCTATTTGCTGACGTAGGTTGAGGGAATGTTGAGCGTTCGCATAGCGTAACGTTCCGTCAATCCCATTTTGTGAACACTATTGTTCACAGTATTAACACTAGTAAGGATTAGTCAACTGAGTGCCTTCATCACCCCGGCAGAAGTACGGAAAGTTAAGAGGATTTCCAAATACTTCCTATAAATTTACACTCAAAGGCTTATTTTACAATATTTCAGCCTTAGCGATAGTGAGCTTATTATTGGGGATTTATCTCAGACATGTGTTTAATAGATGGGCTTACTACCCGGTTGATCGTACGCTATCTGATTATCCTACCAGTATTCATGGCACGCCTCCCTTAGTGATGAGGGGGGGAGATCCTTACATTCGCGCCCTAATGCGTACTATCACCGCTAGCGAAGCTAATGACCCCCAACCCTACACGATTATCTATGGGGGTCAACACGTTTCTGATTTAAGGCGTCATCCTGAAATATGTGTTCCCATAGTCGCTGGTCCTAATGTTGGAAAATGTAGCACAGCAGCGGGACGGTATCAGTTCCTTGATTTTACCTGGAAAGAAAAGGCACAACGCTATCACCCCAGACCCTCAGGCTTTTTGTTTTGGAAGGAGTATAGCTTTGAGGCACACTTCCAGGATGCTGTGGTTCACGATTGGCTCAAGGATAGTAGAGCCTGGGGGATGGATATTCCCAAAGAATTGCGGCAAGGAAATTTAGATAAAGTGTTGCGGCGGTTGTCTGGTACTTGGACAAGTCTAGGTTATGGCATAGAAACCAATAGCATGAGTAAGCACTTGCCAAAGGTTTATCAACGGATGCTTGAGGAAGAACTAAACCGCTAATTCTTAATAGTGGCATGCTTGCAGGAAATTAACAATTTTTTTTTAGCAGTTTTTAATTTTGTCTTGAGAACTGCTATACAGCGGTTTGTACCTCACAAGTCGTAGAATTGCTATAAATAACTATTTAATTAAATTTAACGAGAGTAAAAATTATCGATAATTATTTTTTTATCAGGGCAAAATTGCTTCATGGTTATTCACACATTTTTTAATGAAATCTAGTATTTATACAAGCTAGTTGACTAACAAAATTATCCTTAGCCAAAGATAAATTCAGGGAATAGAATAGGCAAGCTTGTGATGATGAATCCCTAGTCAACACTGACCATAATTCTAGGTATTCTTATCCTGAATTGTATCAGTTAACCAGTATAAGTAGTCAACAGCGATAAATTATTATTTTTTTCATTAAATAAAAATTATGGTAAAAATTCAAGCTGAAAGTTTTGAAAATCTAACGAATTTTGTAACTGATAATAATGACGATGCTGAGGGTGGTTCACTGCTCAGAATACCCTTTGGAATTGGTCCTAATGCCTCCTCTGGTACTGCTAGCACAACCTTTGATTTACCTACTGGTAACTACGAAGTCAGGCTGGGCTACTTTGATGAGACTGATGGGGAGAGTACCATAGATATTACTATTGGCGAGACCGTATTGCCAACATTAACTCTCGATAACCCCCCTGATGGTGCTGGTATTAACCCTGATGCTGATAGTTTCGTCAATGAACAAATTAGCAGTACCGTATTTATCAACAATGGAGACCTGATCACAATTGACGCTACTGCTGATCCCCAGGAATTTGCCCGAATTGACTTCATTGAATTCATTCCACTCGATGACAATCTAATTGCAGTAGATGACACCGCTACTACTCAACAAAATACATCGGTAACCATTGATGTTTTAGAAAATGACACTGATATTGACGGAAACAGCACTCTGACCATTGTCACTGATGCCAGCAATGGTACTGCAGTAGTGGATGACAATGACACTCCTGAAGACTTCACGGATGATTCTGTGATTTACACTCCTGAAGATGGTTTCAGTGGAAATGACAGTTTTACCTATGAGTTAAATAATGGTCTGACTACTCAAACAGCTACTGTTAACATTGACGTTACTGCTGTTGACGAGAACAGTTTAATTGCAGTAGATGATACCGCTACCACTCAACAAAATACAGCGGTAAATATTGAGGTTTTACAAAATGACACTGATGTTGACGGAAACGGCACTGTAACCATTGTCAATGATCCCAGCAATGGTACTGCAGTAGTGAATGACAATGGCACTGCTGAAGACTTCAGTGATGATTTTGTGATTTACACTCCTGAGGATGGCTTCAATGGACCTGACAGTTTTACCTATCAGTTAAGCAATGATCTGCTTACTAGGACTGCTACTGTTAACATTGACGTTACTCCGATTGACGACGTTAATCCTGTTGACGATAACAATCTGATTGCAGTAAATGACACCGCTACTACTCAAGAAAATACAGCGGTAACCATTGATGTTTTAGCAAATGACACTGATATTAACGGAAACAGCACTCTGAGCATTGTCAATGGTCCCAGCAATGGTACTGCAGTAGTGGATGACAATGGCACTGCTGGAGACTCCAGTGATGATTCTGTAATTTACACTCCTAACAATGGCTTTAATGGAGCTGACAGTTTGACCTATGAGTTAAATAATGGTCTAACTACTCAAACTGCTACTGTTGACATTGACGTTACTTCTAACGTTACTCCTGTTGACAATGTTGGTTCTGCGGATATTTTTTGGCGCAATTCCCAGATTGGAAACAATCTTGCCTGGATCATGAATGGCACCAACTTGGATCAGTCAAATCCAATTCAAGCGGAATCAGCTGATAGTCCCTGGGAGATGCGTGGTGCTGGAGACTTCGACGGCGACGGGCAAAAGGATATTCTCTGGCGTAATACTAATACCGGAGATGTGAGCTTCTGGCTAATGGAAGGCTCTCAGTTAAAAAGCACAGCATCTAGCAGCCAGGTATCAGACCTCAACTGGGAAATCCGTGGTACGGGAGATTTCGACAGTGATGGAGAAGAAGATATTCTCTGGCGTAATACCAATACCGGAGAAAATGGGGTTTGGTTGATGAATGGTACGCAGCTGGATCAGGGAGTCACCATTACCAGACAGAGTAATGGTGAGAATTTGCTGGTACCAGAAGATGGTCTATGGGAGATGCAAGGTGCTGGAGATTTAGATAACGATGGTGACGCGGATATTCTGTGGCGTAATACTGAAACCCAAGATGTCTACTACTGGCGGATGGAAGGTACTGAGTACGTAGAGTCAGTGTTGATTGCCTCACTACCAATGAGCGGTGAGTGGGAAGTTCGTGGTACTATGGACTTTGACGATAATGGTTTTGACGATGTCCTGTTGCGTAATGGCACTACCGGACAAAATGAGATCTGGCTGATGGATCAAACGGGGCTGCAGCAGGCAGTAGCCACCCAGTCCTTAACAGGGCAGAGCTGGCAAAGCTATGTCTAAATATGCCAATCTGGTTAATCACTTAGTCTGGTTAATTACTTATTAGTCAATAAGTGAGCATTCAGCATTCAGCAGTCAGCTGAATGCTGATGTGATCCAAAGCCTGATAACTAAAGTGATTAACCGAACTTGATATTAATAACTTGATATTAATACTTTTAACTACTACTTACCAGTAGGAAAAGCACCAGGTCGCACAGTCAATTTGGTATCTCGTTGATTGCGGCGCAACTCTAGGATTAAATCACTGCCTACTTTCGTTTTAGCCACAGACTTCTGAACTTCTGTGGCATCTTTGACTGACTGATCATTGATTTTACGGATCACATCACCCGCACGCAATCCTGCTTTGGCAGCTGGAGAATTAGCTATTACTTTGGCAATCAATACTCCTTGTTCTTCATCAACCATCAACCCAGCATTGGGATTACTGTTGATCTGTTGTTTAACCTCTGGGGTTAAGGTTACCATCTGGATGCCCAAGTAAGGATGTTCTACTTTACCTTCAACAATCAGTTGCTCAGCAATTTCTTCCACCGTATTAATGGGAACGGCAAATCCTAACCCTTGAGCACCCCGAATAATGGCTGTGTTCATGCCAATCACTTCACCAGAGGCATTGAGCAGGGGTCCACCGGAATTACCGGGGTTAATAGCAGCGTCGGTTTGGATAAATTCCACTCGCTTATCCGGAACACCGACTTGAGAGCTAGAACGACCGGTAGCACTAATGATGCCAGTGGTTACAGTACTATCTAAACCAAGGGGATTACCAATTGCGATCGCCCATTCTCCTGGGGTGAGTTGATCAGAATCACCGAGAGCAACGGTAGGTAAGTTTTCTGCTTCAATCTGGATCACGGCTACATCTGTCAAGGGATCGCTTCCCACTACCGTCCCTTTAAGTTGGCGACCATCCTTGAGGATTACATTAACGCTATCCGCATTATCGACTACATGGGCATTGGTGAGAATATAACCATCGGTATCAATAATGAAACCTGAACCAGTACCCTGTTCAACTCGCTCTTGGGGTACATCGGGAAATGGGAACCTAAAAAATTCCCGGAACATCGGGTTTCTAAAAGTATCTGGGACTCTAGTGGCGACGGTTCTAGAAGCGTTAATCCGCACCACTGCTGGTCCAACTTGTTCTACCACATTGGTGATAAAGTTGGGATTTTGAGTGACTACAGGTTTAGTGCCTGGGAGCCTAGCTGTTTTGTTCTGAGGGACAATTGCTTGAGGGGATGTGGATTCGGGAAGAGAGTTACGTAATGCTACATAACCGCCGGAAAAGCCTAACCCTGCTCCCAGTAACAACAGTGACACATAAGTTCCTGCTTTTTTTAAGGGATTACGGGTGGTGTGATTAGATTTGGGGGTTTGATGGTCTACTAGCATAAGATTCTGTTGACAAAAGGGTAGATCGACTCGGACGAAGTGGGATTGATATTGGTTTTAAATCAGTGTCTTGATGCAAAGCGCGAGTGGGGGAAACCCCCGCAGGTCGGTAATGGTGCGTTTTCCGTAGGCGAATTAAATTCGCCACGGGTCGCACCTCTGCATCGCTTCTTGAATGACTGGGCTTTGATTAATTCATGATTTACGCACCAAGATTATTAAATGAAATCGTTGTAATTAGGTTAATAAACTGAGTTAGCGGCGTAAGTCCTATAATTTAATCTAGACATCTTCTGTTAATTTTCTGTGAGAGCAGTGTTTAACTTAGATTAAAATTATTGAGGGTCGGGACCTGAATACCATTGGCAATACAATTAGCAAGGGAAGCCACCCTTCGCTTCGGGGGCTATACCATAGGGCCAACGAGGCAGAAATAGTCCCTATCCAATATGATCATTAGTCTAGCGCATTCCCCTAGTAATAGAGGTTGACAATACTACCAATCTGTGATGGGTTAACCGAACATCCATACACTTCTAAGATGAAATAGTGTCAGCAATGCTACTTATAGTGACTTGGTAAGGGATAATGGGTAATTGGTGATTCGCATGCCTATTACTGAAACTATTACTGATTACCTAGGAATTGTGGCTAAGGGTAACTTCGGAGCATTAAAATTCGGTTCAGGTAAACGAAAAATTTTGGATTTATAGCTTAAATTACTATTTAATAGTAGGCTTAATAAGTGTTAAAAAAGTTTGCAAATTGCTAAACAAATCCATAATCATAAAAGTTTAGTAATTAAGGTATACTATACCTAGCATCTGTTGTTTATCAAAAACTAAAAACTATAAATTGTAAGTTAAACAGATGGTGTTAAACTATGCAGATTCATCGACTTCCAGCCCTTTCTGACAACTATATCTTCTTGTTACACGACCCCAAGCGGAATATTGCTGCTGTTGTTGATCCAGCGGAGGCTAAACCGGTGATACAGCGTCTGAAACAACTGGATGCCGAATTAGTGGCTATTTTCAACACTCACCATCACATGGATCATGTGGGGGGAAATCGACAGTTGATCCAGCAGTTTCCGGATGTCTGTGTATATGGGGGAGCTGAAGACCGGGGTCGGATTCCTGGTCAACAGGTGTTTTTAGAAGAATGCGATCGCGTCGAGTTTGCTGATCGCCTTGGTGAAGTATTATTCGTTCCCGGACACACCAGAGGACATATTGCCTACTACTTTCCCCCAGTAGTCCCTGGTGAAACCGGTGAACTCTTCTGTGGCGACACCCTATTTGCAGGCGGTTGTGGCAGACTATTTGAAGGAACAGCAAGCCAAATGGTAGAATCCCTAGGCAAGCTAAGGGATTTACCAGATAATACACGAGTATGGTGTGCTCATGAGTACACCCTGAAAAATCTCCAATTTGCCCTGAGTGTCGATGGTGAAAACCCAGACTTACAAGGAAGATTTGCCCAAGTCCAAGAGGCGCGTCATCGTAAAGAGGCAACGGTACCCTCCCAGTTAGGGCTTGAAAAGCACACCAATCCATTTTTACGTTGGGAAGACCCTGCCCTACAGTCGGCTGTTAAGGCAAAAGAACCCGTTAAGACATTTGCACGGTTACGGGAGATGAAAAACCGATTCTAAGACTATTGATAAAGCCTTGATCAAGGGACATATTTCCTTGAGAATATGCCCCTTGATTAGTTGGAGTATAATCAAGGTTGACTTAATAACTTTAGTTAATCTAATTGATCAATAGAAAAAAACCATGCTTAGCGAATTGCAACAGAGAAAATTGACCCGGTTGTTTAACCTGTACGATCAGCAAACAAACGGTGTTTTAACCCAAGCCGATTTTGAACGGATTACTGATAACCTTGCTGCCATCAGGGGTTGGACACCGGGCTCGCCATATTATGACAATCTTCTTGCTATTTACATGAGGATTTGGAATGGCGTGCAGAAATTTACCGACCAGAATCAAGACCAGCAAGTCACCTTGGATGAATGGTTGACTTATCACGAAAATGTACTGAGTGACACCGACGGGAATGAAGCAGTAGTCAATGCTAAAGCGGCAGGGATTATTTTCCTATTGGATTCTGATAAAGACGATAAAGTTACTCTGGAAGAATACCGACAGTTTTTTCAGGCTTACGGTATTGACGACAGTCAAATTGAAGAAATTTTTGGACGCTTCGATCAGAACAATGATGGTTACATTGACAAACAAGAGATATTAGATCTAGTTACTGAATTCTATTACAGTCAAGATCCAGAGGCTCCAGGAAACTGGATTTTCGGTTCCTACTGATGATTTAGGTTTGCGTATTGGGGGATATGTTATCCCCGAAATGGTTTAAGAAGTGTGTTAATTGACACTCAGCCGTGAGCCATCAGTATTCAGCAATCAGCCATCAGTACTTAGCAATCAGCAATCAGCAATCAGCACTCAGCACTCAGCACTCAGCAATCAGCAATCAGCCACCAGTTGCGATCGCTTACATATTGTCGTAAGATTGAATGTTTGTCGAAGCATTATCCTTCACTCTAAACTATACCCGAAATTAAACACTATGGTAAAACGTGTACAAGTCGTTTTAAGCAAAGACGTTCAGAAACTTGGAAAAGACGGTGATCTGGTAGAGGTAGCTCCCGGCTATGCTCGCAATTATCTCATTCCCCAAGGAATTGCAGTTAGGGCTACCTCTGGTGTTCTCAAGCAAGTTGAGCGGCGCAGAGAGCAAGAACGGCAGCGTATCCTCGAAATCAAGCGACAAGCTGAGTCGATGAAGACTGCTCTACAAACCATTAGCCGCTTTACTATCTCGAAGCAGTTGGGTGAAGATAATGCTATCTTCGGTACTGTTACCAGCCAAGACTTGGCAGATGCAATCCAAGAGTCTACTGGCAAAGAAATAGACCGCCGAGGTATTACTCTACCTGAGATTAGTCAACTTGGTTTCTATAATGCAGAAATTAAGCTTCATCCAGAAGTTACAGCCACTGTAGAAATTCATGTTGTTCCCAAATAAGTTAATTAATAGTTTGTTTAGTTTGTTGAGAGTTGACTGTTGATTGTATCATCCTGTCAACTCTCAATTAAACAACAGGTGCTTCATTTGTTCAGGTTGTATTAGTCAGCTAATACAACCTGAACTCAATAGACGACTAGTTGACTATGACTCAAAAACCAGATTTTTCAGCGTTTGGAAACTCTATACCACCCCAAAATATTGATGCCGAAGAGTCTATTATCGGAGGCATTTTATTAGACCCGGAAGCCATTGGTCGAATTGGTGATTTCCTGAATCCGAAAGCCTTCTACGTCCGGATTCACCAAACCATTTACGAAGCTGCTTTATTACTTTATAGCCAAGGTAAACCGACGGATTTGATGAGTGTTACTACATGGCTTTATGACAATGACTTATTAGAGAAAGTTGGGGGTCAAGCTAAGTTAGCTCAGTTAGTTGAACAGACGGTTTCAGCGGTCAATATTGACAGGTTCGCTAAGTTAGTGATGGACAAGTACCTGCGCCGTCAGCTAATCGAAGCCGGTAATGAGATTTTTAAGTTGGGTTATGAGACATCATTGGAATTGGAAACAGTCCTTGACCAAGCGGAACAGAAAATTTTCAGTCTCACCCAATTGCGTCCTCAGCAAGGTCTCATCCCGATTTCTGAAACCCTAGTCCAGACCTTCCAAGATATAGAAAATCGGAATCAGGGTATTGATTTGCCTGGTATTCCATCAAACTTCTATGATTTGGATGCCCAAATTGGAGGGTTAAGTCCGTCTGACTTAATTATCATTGCTGGTAGACCATCAATGGGAAAAACTAGCTTAGCGTTAGGAATTGCTCGTAACATAGCTGAAAAATTGCCAGTGGCGATTTTTAGCTTGGAAATGTCAAGAGAACAACTAGTGCAGCGGTTGTTAGCTAGTGAAGCGAAAATTGACAGTAACTTTTTGAGAGCTGGGCGGATTGCTCAAAATCAGTGGGCACCATTGAGCGAGGCAATTGGTGTGTTGTCAGATTTCCCTATTTATATTGATGATACCGCTAACCAGACTGTGATGCAAATGCGATCGCATGCTCGTCGTCTTCAAGCAGCCCAAGGGAGCCAGTTGGGATTAATTTTAATCGATTACTTACAGTTAATGGAAGGCAGTGGTAGTGAAAATCGAGTTCAGGAGTTGTCTCGGATTACTCGCTCTCTTAAAGGATTAGCTCGGGAACTGAAAGTCCCAGTTGTTGCTCTGTCTCAGTTAAGTCGAGCGGTGGAATCTCGCACTAATAAACGACCCATGATGTCGGATTTGAGAGAATCGGGTTCCATTGAGCAGGACTCGGATTTAATCATGATGCTTTATAGAGATTCTTACTATAATCCAGATTCACCAGATGGAGATACCGCAGAAGTCATCATTGTTAAAAATCGTAATGGTCCGACAGGAACGGTGAAACTTATCTTTAAACCTGGGTTAACCAAGTTCCTGAATATGGCCAATCCAAAAGTGTGAACTACCACTTGTAGCTACAACTGTTTTACAAATAGGACACGATTTTGCCCTGAACCATCATAGTTTGGATAGTAGGAAATACTGTTGTATTTGCAATCACTGGATTCGATTTTAAATCCCATCCGCAAATGATAAGCAATCGAATTTGTATTAATCTCAGAGGTAACACATCTTACTCGGATACGACCAAACTTACGAACAGTTTTAAAAAAATGTTCGTATAGGAGACGACCAATACCTTGTTTTCTACATTTAGGATGGACACCTAAAAAATGAATATATGCCTCATCAGAATATGTCTGTGATAGAAAACCAATTAAAAATCCAGTTATTTCTTGATCAGTTTCTGCAATAAAACTTGTTTCACAAAAATGCACAAAAAATAGCTTTGGAAGCATATCACTCATTTTTCGTCCACCCCACCATTCATCTAGAATGGTAATTATTTGTTGGTAATCATCAGGACAAATGTTACGAATATTCATGCTACATCCAAAGTCACCGACCATACTCGATAATCACCAGGTTGCAACTCCTTTCGACAGGATTAACAAATAGTTCAACAAGTTTTCCTCTGTTAACTAAAACTCCCAATTAGCAAGAAGTCACTAACTGGGAGCAAGTATTCAGGTCATCGCTGAATAAGTTAATCAATCACTTTTAATTTACTAGTTAATTCTCAACAATTCCACATCAAAATTCAGCGTAGCATTAGGCGGAATCACCCCACCGGCACCACGGGGACCATAACCTAATTCTGGAGGAATGATAAGCTGACGACGACCACCAACCTTCATCGAAGCAACCCCTTCATCCCAGCCTTTAATCACTTGTCCTATACCGATTTTGAAGGAAAAAGGACTATTGCGATCGCGAGAACTATCGAACTTGCTGCCATCCTCCAGGGTACCAGTGTAGTGAACCACTACCGTTTGTCCCGTCTCAGGACTTGCTCCCTCACCCTCAACTAGGTCAATGTACTTCAAGCCCGACGGTGTTGTAACCGCCTGATCCAAATTGCTTCCGCTTTCTGAACTAGAATCCATAGCTAGATCTTGTTTATCATTAACATCTGGGTTAGCACTGTTAGCTGTTGTCACTACTTCCGGCTGAGTATTGGTAATTTCTCCTGCAGTGGTAGATTTGTTACCCATACCCACTTGAGCCACAACCAAAAGCAACCCAAAGGCTACTATAACGCCTATGCTGATCAGAATTTGTTTCAAAATCTGTTCTCCTAATTGATTATCAACGCCAGAGCTTATTTTCTAAATCCCGCACCTGACGCTCCAGACGGTCAATACGACCTCGCAATTCATCCATTTCTGATTGGCGAGGAACCCCTAAATCCTGCAACATATTGCGCAACTGCCGTTCCATGTTGCTCTCAAAGTTACCCTGCTCTGACTTGATCTGATTCATCAAATCATCCACAAAAGCGGTAGCTTGGTCGGAGTTGATTTTACCATCTTTAACCCATTCATCACTTACCTCTCGCAGTTTTTCGGCAACCATTGAGGTTGTGCCAACCCCAACCAACAATAACTGCTTGAGCCAGTCGTTATTATCCATATTTGTTATCCTGTTATCCTGTTATCCTGTCACTCGGCACTTGATGGGGCTGGGATCAACTAGGCTTTCCTATGATTGGAGAAGTTTCATTGATTCCCAGCCTACAGTTCTATTCTGTGACATCTTTCCTAGAACAGGAGAAGAGGGAGAACAGTCGGAGGAGAACGGAGGAGCTGCAAGAAGGTGCTATGTATAAAGCAACCTAATCTAAAGTAAGCTACTAAAACGCTTTGGTGAATCAGTGGTGATGGTGATGATGGTGCTGTGATGCCTGCACAGCTGCCAACTGGGGATTGATAGATAGAGCATTTTCTGATAGTAGTACCTCAATTTGAGGATTAGCCCACTCCGCTGCCATCTCTAAGAATTCTGGATGATCATTAACACAGGGCATCTCTACGTAGGTAACCTCTGAGTTACGACGTTTTAGACCGTGGACAATGTGATGCACATCTAAGAGGGTTTCGTGATTCTCTGTGGCAAAGCCAATAGGCATAAACACAATCGCCTTAGCCCCTAAGTTAATCAGGTTCTGGGCTGCTAACTCCGTGTGAGGCTGAGTCCACTTAATTAAGGGAGTTTGGTGGTTAAGCCAGCCCACAGAGATTAGGGGATACTTATACATCAACTTTTCCCTTACTGCCTCATACAATGCCTGACTTTCGTCAATCCCAGAGACAAATCCTTTAGCTTCGTGGGGACAGCCATGGTTCATCAGGACAATGCCAATTTGGGAGGGCAGATAGGCTTGAGCTAAATCGGTAGTAATTTTCTGTTCCACCAATCGAGCCGTTAGATTAATGTATTCTGGTTCGTTATAGAAAGACGGGATGTAACGCAATCCGTGAACCCAGTGTTGATCTCCATCCTCTAATTTCCCTAGGGCTTTATTGACTTGTTCCACCGCAATGCCGCTAGTAAAGATGGAATCGACAACTAGCAAGGGATAGATCAGCAGTTTTTGGAACCCTTGCTCCTTAATTTCACTGAGGACTTGTTCTGGCAGAAAGGGAGCGCAGAAGTTAAAAGCTTTGAATACCTTGACCTGATCGCCCCATTTAGCTTGCAGTTGTTTTTCAATACCTGCCCGTTGCTGTTCAAAAATCTTGTTGTGGGGTGAAATAAAGTTGTCATGCTGGTGCCCCCACTCGTGGAAGTCAAACATTGCCAAAATTTTGGCTAAGGGTGGATAGATCCAGGTGGGGACTGGGGCAAATTTGGCAGTGAGCAAGTTTAAGGCTTGTTCGTTGTAGTTGGCGAAGTCTTCGTAGCTTTCGACTTCTCCATAACCCATGAGTAAAACCGCAACTCGTTCGTGACCATGGCTTGGGGAAGGTTTTACTGATTGAGATTTTTCTGGAGTGGCAACCACTTGGTATTCCTACTGGCTAAACGTCGATTGCTGGGGTATCCCTGCCTTGTCTTGGGTGGAGAATGTACCCCTGGCATTTCTTAGGCTAACATCCCCCATGGGGGGATAAATGAGGTACCACAAAGCCATTGAAAGTTCGGTAAAGATACTAATAACAAAATCTCAATTAGGTTATAATAGGATGTCTGGTCTTAATTAAATCTTATTAAATGAGCTGATCAGTTCGAGATTAGCCCGCTAGCCTCTACCAAACGCGCAAGCGTCATGCTTTGGGGGAAGTGAGTGGGGTATTTTTCTACCGATAGCTCAGTTCAGGTTTTGTCTAATAAATTATAATAGACGTAAATTGGGGTGAATTTATGTCTATTGGATAACCAAAGCCGAAAATGCCCTTGGTTATTGACAGTAGACCGAAAACCTTATTGGAATAGAGTAATTAAAATCAGATAAGATCAGAAGCTTGGCGGTGGGGCATCCCGTCAATAGTAAAGCTTGTCGATTACCCGAATGCGGATCGGTTTCCGTAAGGAAATGCCGTGCTTCTGGGGTTGGCGAGAAGCCCGCACCTACCCCCGACCCCCAACAGGTGTGGGAGATGTCACAAGTAGGACAACGCAATGTCGGTGTAAACAGCACAATGCTGACGTGCTTGTACATCAACAGGAGGCATAGTCATTAAAACCAAATCAAACTAGGACAAACAACGCACATGCTCAGTCAGAAAACAAAAACTACAGATATAGGATTCACTCACGAAGATTTTGCTGCCCTTCTGGATAAGTATGATTATCATTTTAGCCCAGGGGATATAGTTCCGGGTACGGTATTCAGTCTAGAGCCGAGGGGCGCTCTGATTGACATTGGTGCGAAAACCGCCGCCTATATTCCGATTCAGGAAATGTCAATAAATCGAGTTGATAATCCTGATGAGGTTTTACAATCCAACGAAACACGGGAATTTTTCATCCTGACCGATGAAAATGAAGATGGACAGTTGACTCTCTCTATCCGTCGCATTGAGTATATGCGAGCGTGGGAGCGAGTGCGCCAATTACAAGCGGAAGATGCTACGGTGCGTTCTCTGGTATTCGCCACTAACCGTGGTGGAGCGTTGGTACGTATTGAAGGGTTGCGCGGTTTTATTCCTGGTTCTCATATTAGCACTCGGGCAGCCAAGGAAGATTTGGTGGCCCAAGAACTGCCCCTAAAATTTCTGGAGGTAGATGAAGACCGTAATCGTCTGGTACTATCCCACCGTCGTGCGTTAGTTGAGCGCAAGATGAACCGCCTAGAAGTTGGAGAGGTGGTGATTGGCTCAGTACGAGGAATCAAACCTTACGGTGCATTCATTGATATTGGCGGGGTCAGCGGATTGCTGCACATTTCGGAAATTTCCCATGATCATATCGATACGCCTCATAGTGTATTTAATGTCAATGATGAACTAAAAGTGATGATCATTGACTTGGATGCTGA
This sequence comes from Moorena sp., assembly GCF_982860115.1. Classification (NCBI taxonomy): domain Bacteria; kingdom Bacillati; phylum Cyanobacteriota; class Cyanophyceae; order Coleofasciculales; family Coleofasciculaceae; genus Moorena; species Moorena sp. The sequence continues at coordinate 9,847 of NZ_CEYLVT010000065.1, read as the reverse complement.
CCGAGGTCGGATTTCTCTGTCAACAAAACAGTTAGAGCCAGAACCCGGAGATATGATTAACAACCGGGAAGTGGTCTTCGAGAAGGCAGAAGAAATGGCTCAGAAGTACCGGGAGAAAATGCTAGCACAACAGCAAGGTATAACTCCAGAAAGTATGACTCCAGAAGCGGCTGAAACCCAAGAGCCCCAAGAGTCCCAAGAGCCCCAAGAGCCCCAAGAGCCTCAAGATTCCCAAGAGCCTCAAGATTCCCAAGAGCCTCAAGAGCCTCAAAAGCCCCAAGAGCCCGAAGAGTCCCAAGAGCCTCAACAGCTCCAAGAGTCCGAAGAGCCTCAAGATTCCCAAGAGCCCCAAGAGCTCCAAGAGTCCGAAGAGCCTCAAGATTCCCAAGAGTCCGAAGAGCCTCAAGATTCCCAAGAGTCCGAAGAGCCTCAAGAAGAGGCAGTGCCAGAGGGAGAGTTTGTAGCAGCTGCCACGGACGAGTAACAACCAGGTGCAGTAACAAGAATTAGCCGTTAGCTGAGGCTAATGGCTAATCTGTGTTTATGGCCCTGTTCAGGAACAAGAGCAAAGAAATTGGCAGGTGCGAATCTTGACAAACATGCTAGTAGAATGAAGTTGATTACAATAAACAACGGCATAAACCCTTGGTAACCATTCGTTGTGGGAAGGTGACTTTCCCCAATATTGAAGCAGTCATATTTGATAAAGACGGTACCTTAGAGGATTCACAAGTTTATTTAAGAGAACTAGCCTATAAGCGATCGCGTTTAATCGATGCCCAAATCCCTGGTATTGGAGAACCCCTGCTGATGGCCTTTGGTGTCCAAGATGACACCCTTGACCCTACCGGGTTAATGGCAGTGGGTAGCCGTCGGGAAAATGAAATTGCGGCTGCGGCTTATATTGCTGAGACTGGTCGGGGATGGTTAGAGTCATTGGCAATCGCTGGCAGTGCCTTTGTTGAAGCCGAGAAGTACTTGCAAGATGCGGCTGGAACTTCCCCAATGTTTGCCGGTAGTCTGGAAGTCTTTAAATTTCTCTGGGAAGCTGGTTTAAAGCTGGGTATTCTCTCAGCAGACTCTACGGCTGGTGTCAAAGCCTTTGTCCATCGACATCAGCTAGACCCCTATATCCAATTACAGCAGGGTGTGGATTCTGAAATCAGTAAGCCTGATCCCAGGTTGTTCCTACAAGCGTGCCAATCTTTAGGGGTAAAACCTGCTTCTTCCCTAATGGTTGGAGATTCAGCCGGTGATATTGAGATGGCAAAGGGTGCTGGTGCAGCGGGTTGCATTGGTATTTGTTGGGGAAAGCCAGAAGCTTCCCATTTACAGGGAGCTGATATAGCGATCGCGAGCCTGGATGAGATGGAAATTGTTTAACGTCAACTATATTGAATCTGAAAGGGGTGAGAGAAGTGTTATTTTCAAGTTTTAAGTTTCAATAAGCACAACTCCCGCAGCCTCGGTGCGATCGCATCAATTGGTAAAACCTCTTTGGCTGCTCCGAGAGCGATCGCTTGTTTAGGCATGCCAAACACCAAGGAAGTCGCTTCATCTTGAGCGATGGTCAAGCCACCAACCTCAGCGATCGTCTCCATACCAGTCGCTCCATCTCTACCCATACCCGTCAACAATATGCCCACTGTAGCTTTGCGATAAAACTTGGCTACAGACTCAAATGTTACAGTTACGGAAGGGCGATGTCCTTCCACTGGCTCTGAATCAGAACAGATAAATCGACCCATAGGATCCAATTCTAAATGCTGCTGTTCTGGTGCGAAATAAATTCTTCTTGGTTGTGGCATATCTCCTGGTTGAGCAATCTGAACTGGCAACGAACAATTACTAGCTAACCAATCGATGAATCCCTGCAAAAAACCAATACTAATGTGTTGGACGCAAATTACTGGTAAAGGAAAATCCGACGGTAGCTGAGTGAATACCTCGTTTAGGGCTTGGGGTCCACCTGTAGATGCACCAATCACAACTATTTTTGGTTTAGAAGAGTAATTAGAAGAGAAAGCAGCAGGATTTGCTGTGTGTGATACTCCACCAATTTGATTCTGATTGGTGCTGTAGTCCATTTCCGGAAGTTTTCCTTTCCCAGAACTCCCCTGCTTTTGTTTACCTAGTATAGAGTTTCGGTTTTTTTTAAAGACCTTGACCCCAGACAGAATTTTAATCTTATTGATCAACTGCTGCTGGAGCAACTGATTATCCCTTGCCATTGCTGCCGACGGCTTAGGAAAAATATCCACCGCTCCTGCATCTAAAAGCTTAAAAATCTGATCAGTATTCTCTTGCTGCACCGAAACACTAATCACCAGAATCGGTCTAGGATAGAGCGCCATAACTTCAGATGTCAACTCCAGACCATTCATCTGGGGCATATGGAGGTCTGTACAAATGACATCTGGTTGAACTTTGGGAATTAAGTTCAAAGCTTCTAAGCCAGTTCCAGCTTCTCCCACCACTTCAATCTGCTCTGATGAATTCAGAATCCTTTTCAGGACTACTAGAGCAATCGGTGAATCTTCAACTAATAAAACTCGAATAGTCATTGATTATTTAATAATTTTCAATTTTTGATTTTTAATTTTATTTTAAGTTTTTTACGATCTTAATTATTAACCTGAAATAGTCAACTTTAAAGCTTAACTATCAAACAAGTCTTTGCAACGTTTCTATGAGAAATTCTTGATTAAAATTACCTTTGGTTATATAGGCATTAGCCCCCGCTTCTGCACCTTTTTTCTTATGTTCATCAGAAGCCAAAGATGTTACCAAAATTATTGGTAATTCGTTATACTCTTGATGCTGACGAATTCTGGCAGTTAGGGAAAATCCGTCTAGATTGGGCATTTCCACATCAGATATTACGGCATCAAAGTTACGAGTTTTTAATTTGTTATAGCCATCTAATCCATCTACAGCTGTCACTACTTCATACCCAGCCCTTTCTAGTATCCGTTTTTCTTGGGTGCGAACGGTAATCGAGTCATCTACTAAAAGAATTACTGGCGTGCTTTCAACGATTTCCCTTAGTTTGGTTGAGACTGTGGATGTGGTTGGCTGATAGGATTGCAATGATGTGAGCAAATCTGGAGGGTTAAGAATCATGCAAACGTCCCCTGTACCGAGAATAGTTGCTCCACTGACATTACGCACCCGCTTTAATAACTGACTCTGAGGTTTGATCACCACCTCTTGAGTATCCAAGAGGTCATCGATAAACAATCCGAATTGTTCGTCGGCAACCATTAGCAGGATACATGGTCGCAGATCCCTTTTTTTTGGCTTAACTTTGGCGATAGAGGTATAAGCAATAGAGTTAGACAACTCCAGCAAATCAGCTAGGTTCGCTACAGCAATAGCTTGACCGTCTAAGGCGATGGTTTCTCGACCTTCAATGGTAAATATTTGCTCCCGGGAAACTAGTAAAGTTGTTTCCACAAACTCAATCGGTAGCCCATGGATAATCCCTTGAACATCTACCAGCAGTACATTAGCAGTTGACAGGGTTGTGCGTAGCTGGAGGCGAAAGGTACATCCAAGACCAGGAGTTGATTCGATCTCGATATTGCCGTTAAGCTGCTCAACCTTGGTGCGTAGAACATCTAAGCCGATTCCTCTGCCAGAAATTTCTGTAATAAATCTCCGGGTTGAAAAGCCAGGAGCTAAGATCAGGGCGTGAATCTGTCTGGGAGTCATTAGTTCCAGTTCTTCGTTTGTGCAGAGTCCACGCTGGACAGCAGTTTGCTTAATTTTCTCGATATCTAATCCTCGTCCATCATCTACTACTTCAATAACAATGGTGTTGGTTCTTTGGTAGCCCCTCAACCAAATTGTGGCCGCACCAGACTTGCCAAGTCTTTCTCGTTCAGTGGTAGTCTCAATGCCATGGTCGATGGCGTTGCGAACCATGTGCATCAAGGGGTCTTTGATTTGTTCCAGGATGCGTTTGTCAGCAGTGGTTTCTCCTCCTTCGATAATTAATTCGACCTCTTTTGATTGTTGTCTGGCTAAATCCCTTACCATACGGGGAAATAACTGAAACACAGTGAAGAGGGGGAGAAGCCGGAGGGTGCGAATTTTTTCGTCTAATTCCCCAGCAATGATGTCTAGTCTTGTAGTGTTTTCTTCAGCTATGCTTCTTAGAGAGTTAATCTTTTGTTCTAGGCGTTGTACATACGAATTGGTGCCTATTGATGAAGAATCCAGGTATTGCCCTTGGTAATGAAAGGCTTTCCACTCTTCCCATAGGGTTGCCACTTCCTCAATTTCAGCCATAGCATGAGCCATGCCAATTTTGGTGACTGTTAGTTCCCCGGTTTGTGTTATTAAGGCATCAAGATAGGAGGTTGGAACGCGAATGGTGTCAATCCGGTAGGGTTCACTAGGATTCGATGAAACCTCTTGAGTGACTGTTAAAGGAGTGTTGTTAGGAAGCAATGGTACAGTCGGTAATAGTGGGGACTCCTCAATAGTTGCTTCACTTGGTTCACATTGAGCGACTTGAGGGGGTGAGTCATCAGGGGGTGAGTAATGGTCTTGACCTATATCTGGAACTGCTGTGATCAAGTGCTCAAGTATCTCGGCGGTATCAACCCCACTGATAGAACCAGTAACTGCTTCGTATACTAAGAGGCGGATGGCATCTATGGCTTGATAAATGCGATCGCTAACCTGTGGGCTGAAAACGGTCTGTTCACATTTGATGCTGTCGAGAATATTTTCCACACCATGGGCGAGGGTTTCTACATTCTCTATCCCCGCTATTTTGGAGTCTCCTTTGAGGCTTTGGGCTTCCCACAGCAACTTGTCCAAGGTAGCGTTGTCCTGTGGGTACTTTTCTAAATGCAGTAAACCGACTTCCAGTTTCTCCAAACGTTCTTCGCTACTAATTTTATAAATATCTCGCAAGTCTTCATCTTCTATAACAGTTGGTGCCAGTTGGGAAACATTGCCATTTTGTAGAACAGTTTCTTGGTCTGGCTGCAATGGCTGTGAAACTGTTGCCATCAAGTAGTCAAGCATCTCGGCTGTATCAACACCACTTGCGCAACCAGTAACTGCTTCATATACCAGCAGACCCATAGCATCTATGGCTTGATAAAGGCGATCGCTAACCTGTGGGGTTAAAACGATTTGTTTACGTTTGATGCTGCCGAGAATGTCTTCTACACCATGGGTGAGGGTTTCTAAATTCTCTATCCCCGCTATTCTGGAGTCTCCTTTGAGGCTGTGGGCTTCCCGCAGCAACTGTTCCAAAGTAGCGTTGTCCTGTGGGTACTTTTCTAAATGCAGCAAACCAATTTCCAATTTCTGCAAACGTTCTTCGCTGGTAATTTTATAAATATTTCTTAGTTCTTCGTCTTCTATCATGGTTAGTCATTTGTTGAAATATACAAAAGAATATTACCGATGAATTGTTGTCAAAGGGAACAGGGAACAGGGAACAGGGAACAGGGAACAGGGAACAGGGAACAGGGAACAAAATTTTTGTTAATTACTATTTAATTTTAAAGGATTAAAAATTCACACTCTACCTTTTGGTATCAAGAATAATTAACCTGATTAGGGATAAAAAACATAAATTAAATAACCAGATAAAATTTAACTATTTTTACCTTTATTGCTTTGATATATTACCCCATTACAAAACAAATAAATATCGTAATTTATCCCAATCAATTGTATAGCAATACTAAATGAATTGTGATAATTTTGTTCCCTACTCCCTGTTGCCTGTTGCCTGTTGCCTGTTGCCTGTTGCCTATTCCCTATTCCCTATTCCCTATTCCCTACTCCCTATTCCCTATTCCCTATTCCCTATTCCCTGTTACCTACCTTGACAGATAAAGGTTAAACTTGGTGCAATATCTGAGTTTAACCTTTACTAAACCATGCGCTTGAGATCTACAGCAGCTTGCTTAAGTTGCTCAGTACCCACTCTACTTTGAGTGATGCCAATAACAGTTTCTTTTGCCCCCTTGTTAACAGTGCTCATTGCTTGGAGGACTTGTTGAATGCCATCGACTTGCTGCTTGAGATTCAGAGAAATTTGTTGATTGTTTAACACCACATTGTTGACCGCATCTGCTACCCCAGTGAAGGCTTCAGCTGTTTTTTGAGCGATTTGCACTCCTGTCTTTACTGTCTTAGTTCCTTCATCCGTCACCATTACCGTTGAATTAATCTCGTTCTGGATTTGAGAAACTAAAACATTAATCTTTTGGGCAGATTGTTTACTCTGGTCTGCTAATTTACGAATTTCTGCAGCAACCACTGCAAAGCCTTTACCATGCTCTCCCGCACGCACCGCTTCTACTGATGCATTCAGTGCCAACATATTAGTTTGGTTTGCCAATTCAGAAACCAGCTCGGAGATGTCACCAATTCGATTGGTTTGCTTGCTCAGACGCATACTCTGTTTAGCGATCGCATCCACCTTTTCTTCTAAGGTAGACATGCCTTCGAGGGTTTCCCCCACCGCTTGGGTACCGTTCTCGGTTAGTTGAAGTGCCTGCTGTGCAGCAATAGCGGCAGCATCCGCTTGCTCAGCGGACTGTCGGCAAGACGCTTCCAGCTCATCCATGGTGATGGTGGTTTCATTAACCGAGGCAGCTTGTTGACCAGCAATGCGTTCTTGCTGTTCTAGGGTAGAAAACATTTCCTGACTAGAGGTGGAGATACCATTAACCAGTTGCTTAATCAGATTCACCAGTTGGCGTAACCTGACCATTGCCAGTGGCAGCACCGCCCCTAGAGAAACGAAAATAATTAGGCTGGCCAGGATTTTAAAGGAGTTGACAGAGGCAAAAACTTTTCCCTTAGGAACATGATCGATAATGAATAAGGGTTGCTGCTGCTGGGCATTTGGAACAACTTTATAGTAACTGATCAGCTTATTAGTTCCTTGGTCAATCAGTCCCTGTTCACCCCTGAGAATTTGCTGGGCAATGTGTTTCGGATAATCGTTTGTCAATTTCTCATCCGTGTTGAGTTCAAAGCCCCATTCCTTTTTGGGGTTGGGATGAGAGAGGTAGTAGCCATCTTGATTGACCAGAAATGCCTCTTCTCCCTTGATGGCTAAGTCTGCATCTCGAATAAATTCTATGACTTGCTCGGCAAATACATTAGCAATCACAATTCCTCTTCTTACCCCAGCTGAATCAAAAATCGGTGTAGCGTACCGAATCACTGGTGTATAAGGCTGTTTAATCACACCACCTTCCCGATGCAGTTCTACGGGGGAGACATAGATACTGCCAGCAGACAACTTAATTGTCTCAGTAAAAAATGAACTATTTGCTTTATTTTGTAGCTGGGCTTTGGGGATAACTTGGATTTTAGTGCCGTCCGAATCGACTCGCACCATTTCATTACCTTTCTCGTCTAAATACTTCAGCTTCATATAATAAGGTTTGGCTTCCACCATCACAGCAAAGATGGTCTCCAATCGCTTAACCCAAGTGTCGTAGGAAGAGTTACCTTGCTTATCTAATCCACCACCAGCTTTAGCTCGGATTATCCCTTGAATCGGTGGAACTTTGCTCAAGAACAAAACATCATCATTGATAGAATTTAAAAATGCCACGATATTTTTAGCTTGGTCATTCACCTCTTCCTCTAGCTCACTTTTCGCTAAGTTAGATAAGGCATTTGTAGAGGAAGAAATACTATACCATCCCACAACAGAGAGGGGAATAACACTACTTAAAAACAGCAGGAGCAGTATTTGATTCTGAAGTTTGCTGAAAAAATTTTTGGTAGATTTGGCAAACATAGCGGGTTACCTACAATTAGAGAATGCACAATAGAAAAGCCATTCCTCTTTAAGAGATGGGATCAGAAGCGAGGAAATTGATTGATTTAGCAATCTGTTGAGGCTACACTCATAGAATTCCCAACAAATATTGCTAAAGTAACAATGTCTATTGTTTTTTGCAGGTTCAGTAGTCAGCTATAAGTAATCAACTATTTTTAGCTATGATTAACGGTGTCACACTTGGGTCTCGTACAGAAAAACGCGACTAAGGCTTGACTCTGTTACTGACTCTCTTTATCGATCAGGGGTTGGATTACATTAGCTGACAGCTGTTCGCGCAGCGTGCGCGTAGCGCATTACCTTACTACTGGATCGGTTTCACGACATGAGTAAGACCACTAAATAAGGTGAGATTCTCACTCATCATTTGTGCTGTATTCTCGCTGTTAAATTGGTGTGCCTCTGTGCAATTTTCTGTGTATTGTGTATCGCCAGCTTTCACAGCCGCCACATATTTCTGATCTGTAACGTTGTAGACTACATACTTGACCATTTTTCTCAGACCCTGAATTTTGTTATTTTCAACGGAGCGACATTGACATACTTGTCACTCCACTACAGTTAGCTGTGATACAAAATCCGGCTTAAAAACCCTTTTTATAACTCAGTCCTTGATCAGCGAACGAAAGTTTGTATAGGGGCAACTTCTTTATAGTCTGGGTGCTTAGGGGGGAAATCATGGGCGGATTCGGTGTCAATAGCTACAAATAAGTACATAACGCTGAATGATGAACAAGAGATAATCACTGATGATTCATAATTCTTAATCTTTTTTGAATTGGAAGCTGTTAGTTGGGGGTAAATTCCTGGGAACTATAGATATGTAACTCCTGATATTTATCCCTTAAACAGTACAGTCAACCCGTAAAAATGATACTAATAAAACTGATTGAAGAATTAGAAAAATTAGGTAAACAGAGAACTATTGGAGAGCTAACTCTAAGCAACCATAGCATCGTTTGGAAAGTTTACCTTGTCTATGGTCAATTGCTCTATGCCACCGATGGCGTTCATCCTGTGAGGCGCTTTTACAGAGCTTTAAAGTCCCATTGCCCTAACTATGTTGTTGAACTCGACGAGAAGTCGGACTATCAGCCCTGGGAATATCAGGTTCTAGAGCAAGGAATTAACCAAAAGCAACTTAGCCTCATCCAAGCAAAGTTAATGATTCGTAGCATTGTCCAAGAATGTTTTTTTGAACTAAGTGGCTACACAGATTTAAAAAATAACTGGCAACCGAGTCAAGAAAAAACATCGACTCTTGGCATGGGCTTAGCCTTGTCTTCCAGGGAAATCCAAACTGTTCTCGCTCAAGCAAACCAGAATTACCAAGAATGGCTTGCTGCTGATTTTGGTCACCTCAGCCCCAATCTCTCACCAGTTTTGAAACCTGGAACAGATCCTAAATTGCTCCCAGGTTTGAACAAGTATCTCAATGGTAACTTAACCCTGTGGGATATTGCCTGGGAGGAAAAAACATCGGTGACAGAGGTGACTCGCTTTTTGCTGCCTTTGGTTGAGAAGAGTATGGTGGAATTCCAAAGAATTCCAGATTTAGCACTACCACCAGTTAAAGCCCCTGTCAATCCACCAGTCAAAGCCCCTGTCAACCCACCAGTTATAACAACGCCACCCCCATCAGAAACTCAGCCGACCAAATCTGCCAAGAAACAGCCTTTAATCGCCTGTATTGATGATAGTCCTGTGTTGGCTCACAGTTTAAAAACAATCTTGATACCAGCCGGTTATCAAATGTTGAGCATTGAAGAACCGATGCGAGGTTTCTCCCAACTGATTGAACACAAACCTGATTTAATTTTGCTAGACCTGAATATGCCAAATGCAAATGGCTATAGTGTCTGTAAATTTTTGCGAGAATCCCCAGTTTTCAATAAGACTCCGATTATTATCCTGACAGCTCAGAATACCACTATTGACCGCGCCCGGGCTAGACTAGTCGGCGCAACTGATTTTTTAGGTAAGCCCCCAGATTCCGAAGAATTGCTACAAATC
>NZ_CEYLVT010000064.1:0-33455 GCF_982860115.1 Moorena sp. | reverse complement strand
TCCCGATTCCCGATTCCCGATTCCCGATTCCCGATTCTAAATTCTAAATTCTAAATTCTATTCAAAATCCTATTTATTTGCTTCAATATAAATCATCCGAGTTCGGATTGTAATTCCTTGGCTGGGAGAAGTCCAACCTACAATAAAATAATCTTCCATGGCATTATCGATGGCAATTTTCGAGTGGTCATAAACTGGAATAGGCACCTTTGTCATATATTCCTCTGTTGTTTCATCAAGGCTAAAAATAATTGTTTGGCGAGCAATCCGATTCATATGCTTAATAGCTGTTGCCACGTCTTCTACAAACAGCAACGAACTTAAACAAAAAACAAAATCGTAGGACTGGCTATCAAGTTCAGCTAGGGCTGTTTCAATCGGCTTGTGGATGGTTTTATACCCCCTTTTGGCCGCATAATCCAGCATCTTACTGGAAATATCAATCCCTGTATAGTCAAATTCTCCCTGCAACAACTCACTTAGGATACCTGTCCCACAAGCAATATCTAAAACACTGCCTTGATGGTGATTATGTCGATGGAATATTTTAACCGCTTCATTGACATACTCTACATTAGAACTGGGTGCCTTTAACACCTCGTCATACTTGGCAGCAAATTTATCATAATAGTCTTCAGCACCAATTTTTGTTGACATAGTTAGTTTTTATATTCCAAGTTAGAGCTAGTCTTAGTTAATGATGATAACTATCACTAGTCTTCATATACTAAATACCAAGGCGTAATTTTTCCATCATCCTCATAATATAAAAAGCGCTCACATTTTTCTGATGTTGAACTTGAATTATCATTTAGCCATCCTCTAAATTGGGGTAATGATTCCATCAATTCTGGAGTAATATTTTGATGGCTAGCAATTTTATTGACAGGAAAAATAGGACTTCGCATAAAGTACATTGCTAGCTTAAGTTGTTTACAGAAAACTATTAATTTTTTTTCCTTTGCTATTCGATGTATGTTATTCCCTAACTCTGCAACTATAGATGATCTGTCCTGTTTTTGAGCCCAGACAGTTCCTAACTCCACATAAGCTGGCTCTTTATCTGATTTTATTAAATCATGCCAAATAACGCAGCAGCCAACAATTTGACTATTTCTAACAACAAAATGAGTACAGCCATTTTCAAACATTTCCCATAATGTTTGTTCTGTAATGCGGTCTAAATAAATTTCAGGTTCTTCCTGAAGTTTTTCTATTAGTACCGATAACATCTCTCTTCGGGGTAATTCTTTCATGTTTTGTTTTCCTAGATAGCAATAAATGAATCAACAAAATTACTTCAAAAGTATAAAAATTATGAATCAATAGTGGTATTGAAAAATAACTCAAGTAATTAATCAGATGCAAGCATAAGTGATCAGATGCACCCAATTAATTATTTTTTATCTTTACTTCATAATTTTATTGATTATATGTTCAGATAACCTATAGTTTTTGAGAATATCTGGAGACAAGTATACCGCTCCTTGAATTTTGCCCAGACATTGTTCACTTCCGCACAGACAATCAAATCCCTGTGCCATAGACCACTCTGTCGATGGATAAAAGAATGTCATTGCTTCACCAATATCAATTTTATTCAAGCAGGTGACTACCATGTTAGTAGTATCAAAAAAAACATTAGGGGTACAACTGTGATTAATATATTGTAAAAACTCTGGGTCCAGCAAAATATGTTCTGTATCGTCGATTTGAACTGATAGATAATTGGGTTCTTTCACACGATCTTTAATGCCAAATGTTGCAATGGTATCGCCTGGATTAAATTTTACACAACTACGAAGTGATTTTTCTCCAGTCTCGGGACATTCCCAAATCTCTGCAAAAGGAGCTACTTGATATTTTTTAAAATTTTGAGACTTAACTTTTAGGGAAAATGTCTCTTTGATTACTGTGTTTTCCATGGTTTCCAGATGTCCCTCCGTTTTTCAGGTAATCATACCAATAAAGTAGCGCTCAATAGTTACTATAACAGATTGCAAGAACCTCTAGAATTTATAGATTCAATGTCAACCTAGGAGATTGGATAATAAAACTCGGAAAATCTTTCCTATCTTACTTTTTGTCAATTCTGGCAAGAAGTGTGTTTACAACCCAGATCCAAACGGTATCTATTATACATCTTAATTCGATTAGATCAAATCTGGATAATTCCCCACACTTAGAATATCCAGATTTGATCTTTCTATCCCTGCTCCTTTACTACCCTGAGTGCCCTGCTCTGATTACCAGAAAGTCTGGTTATTCAACGAAATTTGATTTTACACTCTATTATTGGTATTATTATAGGTTTATAAAATTTAAGCCCAAACAAAGCCTAAACTAGCTTGATCAGCGATGACTACCTCTGAATTACCCGGTCAAGTGTTATACTAGCGAGGGTCATAAATTAAGCTCATTAACAATCAGAACCAGCCCCCCAAAATAGCGTGAGGAGAAGAGATAAAATCCGCAGTTGTGGAAAGTATAGGAAGCAGGAAAATTTTTTTATGGCCAGTTGCTACATTGAAGGCTTGCAAACTATTCAACCGGTCGGGCCGTATTATTTGGGAGGTTGGTCATTAGGAGGTATTATTGCTTGGGAAATGGCTCAACAATTATCTGCTGCTGGAGAGGAAGTGGCTCTGCTAGCATTAATCGATAGCTATTCACCTGTTGCTATTGACCGACCAGAACAGATGGGTAGTGGTAAAGATGTAGTGATTTGGCTACAGTCTTGTCAAGGTAACGGGAGCTAAAATCACTACTTGTCTTCCACTACCGCATTTCCTGCGCTCCTATGGATAGTTATCCAATATGTTCACAAATATAAGACCACATTAAATCAGATGACTCTTGAACTACTGGTTTTCCTGAGTGGGTTTGGGCTTCCTCTAAACCAGTAACATTTAATGTGTTAATCTCAGATAACACTCGCTTGCCATCGTCATCCACTAATGTATCGAAGCCAAAAATGACTATGCCTTGCTCCAAGAAACTAGGAATAATCGTTTCGGCAATTCTGATTTCATCTTGATCCGGTTCGCCAACAGTTGTCGAACCCCCTGCTGACATATTGCAGATCCAAGAGTCTTCTTTAGGAATCCTGAGGAAACCTCCTGTCACTTTCCCATTGACCACTAGTACTCTCTTATCACCTTTGCTGTAATTTTTTAAGTACTTCATGGCTAAATAGTCACCACTATCTCTTAAGCTTTCTTCAATGACTGACTTGTATTCATCAAGGGAATATTGATTATTCCCTTCCCAAGCCTGGTCATCAACTATCCTTAGAATTCCTTTACCGCCATAACTGCGCAGAGGTTTTAAGACGATGGGAAAGTTTTGGTAAAATTCTAAAATTTCCTCCAAAGTACTGCAAAGTTTCATGGGTGGACACAGCTCTGGAAAGTTCAGAAGCGATGCCTTTGTATCTGTTTTTTTGATTCCTGATGGACGATTAATGATTTTATCTTCCGGTACATGACTGGTAATGAATTCAAAAAACTCATCGGGTATTGGTCGGTCTATCCTGAGAAAAATCAAATCATGATCCTTGAGGTCTGTTTTGATGCTGGCATTTAAGAATTGTTCCCCGCTTTCTTGAGGAACAAAGTTATCGTCAACCAACAAACTCATTAACTCAGTGGAAGTATAGTCATAGAAAAATTCTTTATTTTTGGGGTTTCCCCTGCTTGCCACTTTAATAGAGTCACAAACAGGATGTTTAGCCATAGTTCTCAGTAGGGGATAGATTGCACTTATTCCCCCGTGGGTATGATGATCAGTAATAGCTAGTATTCGATACTTTTTATTGGTCATGAAATAATTCCGGTAGTTTGGAAAACCCCGATTTAATTCGGTGGATGACGTATTGCATTTGCCTTTCGCCTAGGCAATTATATGACTTTGTGGCAGTTGTGGGAAGTGTGGTAGTTGTGGGAAGTGTGGGAAGTGTGGGGAGATGGGGAGATGGGAAGATGGGGAGATTGGGGAGATTTTTATTAAGCGATGCAGCGCGGTCTTGGGGGTTTCCCCCACTCGCTATTGCATCAAGACAGGGTAATTATCTCGATCCGAAACTTAGTCATAGCTTAGTTGTGACTTCTGACTTCTAACTTCTGACGCTAAGCGTAGCGCTATACTTGGCTGCTGCCGTGGTTTGGCTTAACTGATGACACGCCTCAGTTTGCTTTATTAGGAAATTTTGATAGTCTTAATAACAAACACTTAAGTCATATAGTACTACGCATTAAGGTGTTTGACATTGATACAAGCAGCAAAAGGTACGACCCGTGGCGAATTTAATAATTAGATGCGGAAAGCGCACCTAAGCTGTTTTAATCAACTTTTGCATGCATGCCTCTTGCCTGTTGCCTTGCGCGTAGCGCTATATTACACAGCTCAAGCCGGAGTCAGCCTGTGTTTGATAGATTTAGCAAACCAAATATGCGTCGTTGGCTGGGAGTATTGTTCCTCATCAGCCTGACATTATGTTTATGGCTGGGTAATCTACCCTTAATAACAAAGCAAGCAAGGATAGGAGAATTAGTCAACGCTCAAGATACCAATACAACTCAACAGGTAAATCAAGGTATTGAACGCTATGCTAGGGGAGATTATCGCGGTGCAATTTCCTTATGGACAGAAGCGTTAAATGTATATGAAAAAAGTAATGAAGCGGCAACTATTGCAATTGTTAATGAAAATTTAGCAAGAGCCTATCAGCAGTTGGGGGATACTCAGGAAGCACTTGGTTATTGGGAGAAGGTAATTTATTACTATCAGAGTATTGGGAATTTACAGAAAGTAGGGCAAGTGCTTACGGAACAAGGGCAAGCCTATAGTAATCTAGGACAACCAGGGAAAGCAATTGCGCTGTTATGCGGTCCTAATGACGACAAATCGCCAGGGAAGCGAGAGTGTTTGCCAGGGAGTGCATTACAAATTGCTCGTGAGCAACAGGATAAACTGGGGGAAGTGGCAGCATTAGGAAGTTTAGGTGAAGCTTATCGTCTCCGGGGTGATTACGACGAAGCAATCGACTATTTAAAAAGTGCCTTAGAAGAGGCCAAAACTTATAATAATCCAGGCTATCTTGTTTTGGTATTAAATAGTTTAGGTAACACTCATGCAAGTCGTGCTCAACTTTGGAATTTACGGGCCAAATCTGCTGCCCAACGTGGTATTCGTAAAGCCAAGGAATTTCAAACTAATGCCAGGGAAGATTATCAGAAGGCTTTGGGCTATTTTCAATCGAGTTTGACACAATCTCAAGAACAAGATGATAAATCGGCTCAAATGCGAAGTCTACTGAATTTAATTCAGCTTTATGAACGCACTCAAGACTTAAATTTAGTTGATGCCGCAACGATTAATGTAAATATTCAACAAGCTTTAGAATTACTCGCTCATTTACCAGATTCTGTTACGAAGGTATATGCAGCTATAGATTTAGCTAATGTACCTGATGGTGATCGTAATATTACTTCGCCCTTAACCCAGTGTTCAGTAAAGGGAAAATTAGCAGATGCACAAGCAACAACAATACTAAATCAGGCTATCGAAATTGCCCAAAGATTGCAAGCAACACGTGCTGAGTCTTATGGGTTAGGTGCCCTAGGTCATTTTTATGAATGTCGTGAAGCCTATCAAAAAGCTTGGAAATTAACTCAGAAAGCACTGTTATTAGCTGACCAAAATTTGCAAGCTAAGGATAGCCTTTATTTATGGGAATGGCAAGCAGGTAGGATATTACAAAAGCAGAACAAAGAGGCACAGGCGATTCCTTTCTATCAACGTGCCTATAATACCCTAGATAAAATTCGCAGTGATATTTTAATTGCAGAACGGGATTTACAATTTGACTTCCGGGATGTAATTGAGCCTGTTTATCGTCAGTTAGCCCAGTTCCGAATTGAGTTAGCTTCTCTGGATGAAGAAAATCGTAATAAAGAATTAAATTTGGCCTTAGAAACGGTTAATTCTTTAAAACTAGCAGAGCTACAAAATTATTTTGGCAATGATTGTATTGTAGCAGCTATTAATAATACTCAAGTTGATGAACTTCTAGAAAAAAACACAGCCGTGTTTAGTTCCATTGTTTTAGACGATGGGACTGCAATGATTTTGACTCTGCCAAATAAGGAAAAACACTTACACTGGATCAAAGCATCACGGAAAGATTTTAGAAATCAGATTGAAAAATTCCGCGAAGGATTAATATACGGTTCAGTGTCAATCGATTATGATACTACTGACGCTAAAACGTTATATGATTTGATGATTCTGCCTTTTGAAGATTATTTAACGTCGCAATCTATCGAAACTATTGTTTTCATTCAAGACAGTTTTTTGCGTGACATTCCAATGGCTGCCCTTTATGATAAAAAAGCTCAAAAATACTTAATTGAAAACTATGCGATCGCTACCACTCCTAGTTTAAGTTTAACTGCACCCAAAAAACTAACTACTCAAACAGATCGTGCGTTAATTTTGGGTGTCAGTAAAGAAGCAATAATTGACGATATCCCCTTCTCAGCATTGCCAAGTGTACCGTTAGAAATCAAAGAAGTTCAAAAACTATTTTCTAATCATAAACAGTTTATAGATGAAGACTTTGAAGCAAAAAAACTAGAAAATGAAATTCAAGATACCGTTTACCCAGTTATTCATATAGCAACTCATGCTCAATTTGGAATAATTCCTGAAGATACTTTTTTAGTTACAGGAAATAATAATAAACTCACCATCAATGAATTAGAAAAAGTTCTACGCCAATTAAGTGGCGGTGCTGCCTCTGTTGAACTTTTAGCACTAACGGCTTGTCAAACAGCGGTAGGTGATGAACGTTCTAGTTTGGGTTTAGCTGGGGTAGCGTTGCAAGTTGGGGTCAGAAGTGCAATGGCTTCCCTTTGGTCTGTGGTGGATGAATCTACATCTTTGTTAGTGAAAGAATTTTATAGAAATGTACATCAATTGGGAATGAGTAAAGCCAAAGCGTTACAAGCTGCTCAGCTAAAATTACTTAAGGCAAAAGAACTTCCAGAAATAAATAACCAATATGATAATCCTTCTTTTTGGGCACCGTTTATTATGATTGGGAATTGGTTGTAAAACCTAGATAGGGTTTGCTGAAAAAGTCTTTTGGTATTGGTAGGAGTCAGGAGTTAGGAGTCAGGAGTTAGGAGAAATGGGAATTATATAGGAGGTAGTCGGAAGACAAGTCCGATGATTTTTCTGCTCTTGTCTGCCCAAAAGGCTAAGTTATTGAGCTTTTTCGACCGAAAAGCTGGGACTTTTAGAGACCAAAAAAGGCGAAAACCTTTATCTGTCAATGCTTTGATAGTTAATCAGCAAGCCCTAGATATAGCACTACGCATTAAAGTTAGGACATTTATAAAAGCAGTAAAAGCTATTATAATCAGCTATTGCCTATTGCTAGCATGCCTATTGCCTCTTGCCTATTGCCTTGCGCGTAGCGCTATATCACTTATCCCTATTTACAATTTCCTCCAACCACCTAACTTTATCCGCATCTTCTTCTAACTCAGACTTAACGAGGTCTTCCACTAAACTGGAACCAACCTGTCCCATTTTTCCAGGTTGTGCCAAGGTTAGCGCTTCCATAAATGCTTCATACCAAAAATCAGCCCCAGCATAGATATCTACTTTCTGGGAACTATTAATTGTGGTAGATAGCCTACTTTTTATCTGTGTTGGCAACTCTACAACTCTGAATTCTGCCCTTTCGACTATAACACCATCTGGACAACGAATTGCCATCTGCCACAAATATTTTTTACCTACAGTTAATCCTGGGTGATTCTCTGGTAAAGACAGCTGAAAAACTCCTGGTTGAGTTTGCTTTTCAATGGGACTACCCAATTGTTTAAGTGTATTATTCGACTCAAACTCAAACAGTCTAAACTCTATTTGATGAGAACTGGAAACAAAGCCAGCAAAAGTGGGATGTACTGAAGCCGTTTGACTAACATAAGTCTGAGGTGCCAGGAGTGTCAAGGGTATTGCTTCACCTGGACATCCCCTACGACCTCCAGTTCGGGAATAGTCAGTAGCAGGTTTTCGATCACGTGGTTCAAAACCAGCTATAGCAGATGGCACAAACAATAGTAACAAACTGAGGGTACAGCTAGTTACTAGTCTGTAATTAATAGGTTTGTTAAGGAATGCTAAAAGTTGAGTATTCATACTGAAGGAGCGACGAAACAGGCTGAAATGCTTGGTATGTAAAGCTACTCGGTTTTTGTGGTAGAAAAAAAGAAGGTCTTATATTTACAACAAAACCTAACTATTGACAGGATGGGCTTTCCAATAGGCGAGTAAATCGCCCTTGGGTCGCACCGCAATGTTACCCTCATTATACTAAAACGACCTAAAAAGTAAATTCAGTTTAACCGATTAGATGTTTATAAAAAATTTGATTAATCTATTACAATAAATCAAAACGGTTAGTTCGTTCGTAAAAATTAGCAAATACTCTCTATTTAACGATTTTTTAAAAAAAGTATAATCAAAGCGAAGCAGCATTATTTTTACAAATGAGCTAGGATGGGTATAGTTATTTTTTGATTTGGTTACGACGACTTTTACGACCTGTTAATTGCCAGGTTAATTCACATAACGTTCCTTTAGTAAAAAGAGACTCACGTCTAAAATCACCTCCCAAACTTTTCGCAACATTTTTGAGTAACTGTGTCCCTTTGTTTTCAGAGAATGAGGACATACCAGAACCATTATCTTTTATGCTCAGAGTGTACCACCCTTGGTTTTCTTTACCAGTAGCTTCGACACGTTTTACGCCTTTAGCGTGTTTTCCAACATTGCACAAAGCTTCTTCGAGAAATAGGCATAGTTCTTGTCTTTGTTCAAGGTTCAAGTATTTATCATCAATGGGATCAAATGCACGGATTTTTACCTTCAGAGTTTTTAAATACTCCAAGTCATCACGTTCCAATGTACTGGTATATACTTGATAAAAAAGCTCATGAATAGGACGTTTTAACTCTAGCTTTAAACCGCTTCCTAATCTTATACTTTCTTCTGGAGTTAGTGCTTCTAGGTTCAGATACTCGCCAATTTCTCTGATTTCATGATTGAGTTTCTCTAATTGCAATAGCAATTGTTCTTGTGGCGCATCTTGACTTCGCAGATGCTTCAACACATGGGCTAGTGTTTGTAGAGGACCAGCATGAATAAGATCAAATGTATGTTTTATGGTACGTTGACGTTCCTTAATTTGAGACTTTAAACCCTGGTCATGTTGATAAAATGCAAACGCACTTAGTCCCAAACCATTAATTACTAAAATTAACAAACCTGGTACTAAAGAAACCCACCATCCCCATACTATTAGTAAATAGGTTATTCCAATTAAAGCCAAACTAGTAGCACCAACAGCTAATATATTTTTCCATATAGATTGAGTGATTCGAGCGATAATCATGGGAAAAATTCCCCAGATTATTATCCACAAGTATTCCCATTTATCATGCCAAACGTTTAAAAAAGCTCTGTTATTTAAAACACCATTAATTATCTGAGAACTAACATGAGCATGAAATTCTACACCATAAATCTGACCGTGATTTTTTGCATAGGAACCAGCAACTGCTGAAGTATTAAAAAGGTCAGGGACACTCTGAGCAGTGATGCCAATTAAAACAATCCGCTTATGAAATAAATTCGGGTCTAGTTGGCCAGATTTAATATCTTTGAATGATACGATAGGAAAGGGCTGTTTGCCACTCCTAAAATTAACTAATATCTTTAATCCACTATCATTACCCCTGATATATCCCCCAGAATTAGGTAAAAAGCGAGGGAATTCTTTGGTGTTAAACTTGATAGTATTAGGATCACTGATACCCGTTTCTATATTAACCCCTTGCGCAGATAAATAGGCTTTTGCGACGCGCAGGGATAGGGAATATTTGTCTTGATCGGGATTTTGGGGGTTTTGCGGTGATGGAGTCCAAAGCAAATAACGTCTATATTGACCATCTTGATCCGCAATCAGATCAGAAAACCCCACTTGCTGTTTCGGTAATTCTGGAGGTGGAGGAATTTGATCCGGTGGTAATATTTTTTCAATCCCAATGATAGTTTTGTTTTGCTGAAAGACTTTTATTAGTTTGGCATGATCTGGCTCAATAGGTATATCTCTAACAATATCAAGACCAATAGCAATTGGCTGATACTCTTCTATTGTTTGGATCAGTTCAGCAATTTTTCCATCTGGTATGGGATAACGTCCGATACTGCGGATGTCCTCTTCGTTAATACCCACAACTACAACCTTATCATCTGTTGGTTCCCCAGGACGAAGACGTAAAAAAGTATCAAGGGCCATCCACTCGAAAAATTGCAGTGAACCTATTAAACGTAGTATAACCACTATTATGATAACTGCTATTCCTGGAAGTGCAGCTTGTCGCCATATGGCAATTTCTGTGTTGAATTTTTTTCTAATTTTCCCTACCATATGACAATTGACAATGAAAACTACAAAATCCAGAATGCAAGTAGTCTTTAATAGTGTTTATGATCTATCAATATTTAAAACTACACCAACACAATTATTGAAATAGTTTAATGATTCAAAAACTAATCAATTAGTCCTTCTTCTCTGGCTCTATTCAGGGTTGTAATCCGAATATTTTTACCTTCTTGCTTGCAGTCTTGGGGATAAACACCGAGAACATCTTGGATTTTCGTCCAATAGGTACGCACCGCCCGTTCACATTTATACATGCGCTCAGAGATTTGTTTATCTGTCAATTCTTCCTCAGAGGCTAGTTTCAGGACTTCTAACCATTCTGGTTTCAGTTCTAATCCAGTTTTAATATCTCTTGTATGGGTTGCTCCTTTTAGTGCTAAGTCAACCCTGATTAACATTTCCGATTCCGAAAGTTCCTTTTCGGCAATTACAAAGCCACCTTCATAGTTATCAATCTCATGTTTTATTCGTACCAGTGTCTTGACATGACTGCTTTGCACCAGGAAATTCTGTTGGGGATAGTTTTTTAGTAACTTCTTAAGTAAGTAAATACCAGTATCAATTTCGGCACTCATTCCTGGCTTTTCTGGTATACACAAATCCATCACCAACAGGTCAAAGTTAGAATTAGCGATTTCCTTTTGAGCTTGTTGTGCGGTTTTTGCTTTGACTATTTCTGCGTCTGGATACTGTTGGCTTAGCTCGTTGACTGTTCCTTTTAAAATTAGTTGATGGTCATCTACTACTAAAATCTTCAAGTTACTGGTATTGGGTAAATCTTGATGGATTGTTAACCGATCAGAGCTGGCATTGAGCATATCACCTTCTCCTCTAGTTTGTTTTAGCTAAATACACAAAATTTAAAAATTTTTGGCTGACACCAGGGCTAGACTTAATATAAGTTCATTAATAACTTGTTTATCTTCTGATGCTGTCTTTACTTATAGTATCGGAGGTGGACTTAATAGGATATACAGAAAAGTGTATATTTTCTGACGGGGTGACAAACAGCCTTGGCCTTTCGGCCACGCTACGCGAACAAAGGTTTACTGGGTGTGGGGTGTGGGGTGTGGGGTGTGGGGTGTGGGCGAAGGGGAAACTAGAAGAGCTTGCCAGGTGGGTCGCACCTCTGCATCGCTAAAATGGTTGATATTGCAAAGAAAAGTAAAAACCATTATCTTGCAAGGTATTCCCAGAGTCGTCAACACTCATTAAGGGGATACCATAATCTAAACGTAAATTCCAAGCGTTACTAGGCTGCGAAATTAATCCTAGCCCCAAACTCGCTATGGTTTGTGGGTCTGGATTTGTCCCGCCATTATTCCAAGCCGTGCCAATATCAAAAAAGGGCGCGATTTGCAATGTATTGGTGTTTGCTGTCAGAGGAATACGGACTTCTGCTGAAGCTGTGATCCCATTATCTGCTACTAATTGATTTTGCCGATATCCTCGTACTGTATCGACTCCCCCCACACTAAATCTTTCAATAGATAACAAGGAATCTGATGTTAGTTGGGTATTAAGACGTAGTAAGAATAAATTTCGGGATGATAAACGCTGTACCCATTGGAATTGTCCTAACCAAGACAAAAACCGCCCATCCGGAGCTTCATTATTCACCGTAGCATCAAAGGCATCTATGCCCAGATTAAATTGCGATCGCGCTGCGAAAACTCTGGTAGCATTACGGTCCACCCAATCTTGGAAAAAGCGAATCACTGTAACGTTTGATTCACCATTTTCGGGACCTTCGGAGAAAGAAAAGGGAATATCATCAAGGATAAATGTTTGACTCCGACGCAAATCTAGAGCTAAACCAAGGGCAAATTCCGTTGAGGGTTTTCTGTATAACGGTTGACGAATAGTCACGGAAAACGTTTCGGTTTCGCTTCTAATTTTAATATCGCGGAAGTCATCTTCAATAATTCGGCTATCGGTATTGTCATAACGGAAGCTAACGTCACCATTCCGGCGATTGATGGGAATGCTATAGCTAATATCATATAGATTGAGTCCTTCAGTAATGCCGTAAGTACCAGAGATACTATCGCCAAACCCTAACAAATTATCATGACCAATAAACACACTAATTTGTTCGGAACCGACGCTAGGAGATTGGCGGTTATTGGTTGTAATACCTGCGTAAAATGCTGGTGCTTCTTGGACTTGGACTTGGACGATGTTAAAGCCTGGTTTGCTGCCTGCGGTTAACTGAGCGTTTACCCGACTAATTAAGGGGTCGAGTTGTAGTAATTGTAATGCTTCTTCTAAGCGTTTCTGGTTTAATGGAGTAGAAGCAGCTAGTTCTAAACGCGATCGCACATACCCTGGTTGCAACCGATCTAATCCCTTAAGTTCAATTTTCTCTAGTTCTCCCTCTACTACCTGAATTTGCACGATTATATTATCTTTGATATATTGATAGGGGAGAAATGCGCCACTGGTGACGTAACCTTTTTCGATATAAAGTTCTGTAATATCCGACCGCAGTTGTAGCAAATCTGCAAAGGTTAGTGTCCTGTTCTCCAGGGGTTGGGTTAATTTGGTAATTTCGTCTTGTAAAACTGTACTTCCCAACACTTCAATTTTTTTCACAAAGAAAGTTTCTGTAGTGGGAAACGTGATGTCAGGTGGCTTTTGGGTCGGTTCTGGAAGAATGGGAGAAGCTGGAGCAGGGATGGGGGGACTAGGTGAGGGTGTTGGTTGAGGAAGGGTTTGGTCTATTATTTCCGGAGTATTCGGAGGAATGTTGACCCCTGGGGGTGGTGAAGATTGGGCAGAGGCAATGGACGGGAAGAGAATTAAAGTGGAGGCGACAATGAAGAAGGCAGAAGAAAGCAGAAGTTTTATAGATAGCAATTTTATACCTCATCCAATTCAAAACCGCTCTAAGTATTGAGACTAATAGATTTTAGAAAAATTTGCTCATCGCGATCTACTACCAAACCATCCTGCATCTGAATAAGTCGTTGGGTTTGGGCAGCTACATCATGTTCGTGAGTAACAATCACGATGGTTATGCCTTGCTGGTTTAATTCCCCAAGTAGATCCATGACTTCCTGGGAGGTTTTGGTATCTAAGGCTCCGGTAGGTTCATCTGCCAACAGCAAAGCGGGGCGATTGACTAAAGCACGGGCAATGGCAACCCGTTGTTGTTGTCCCCCAGAAAGTTGGCTAGGACGGTGGTGAAGGTGGTTGCCCAAACCCACTCTACTCAAGGCTTGCATTGCCCGTTGGCGTCGTTTGGGTTTAGGTACATTGGCGTAGACCATGGGTAGCATAACATTCTCAAGGGCTGTAGAGCGAGGCAAGAGATTGAATTGCTGAAACACAAAGCCAATGCGCTGATTGCGGATATAGGCAAGTTCGTCATCATGTAGGGTTGTGAGGTTTCTGCCTTCAAGGGCATAGCGTCCTGTAGTTGGGCGATCGAGACAACCGATAATGTTCATTAATGTGGACTTTCCAGAACCAGAAGCCCCCATAATGGCAATGTATTCTCCTTCTTTAATTGACAGGTTTATTCCCTTCAGAACTGATACCTGGACTTCCCCCATATCATAAATCTTAGTAATCGCTTCCATCCAAATCATAGTTTTTATTTATATAGTTTAATCAGTCCGTAAAGCAACGATTGGGTCTAATTTTGCGGCATTATTTGCAGGTATTACCCCAGCCAGTAATCCCACAATACAAGACAGCCCAAAACTAGAAATGACTGACCACAGAGAAACCACAAAGGGAAATTGGAAAATAGTGGCTGCACTGAAAGCCAAGGCTATTCCGAATCCCATGCCAATCACTCCCCCCACACCAGAAACTACGACAGCTTCTGCTAAAAATTGCTTGAGAATTGCTGCTTTGGTAGCTCCTAGTGCTTTACGAATGCCAATTTCTCGCCTTCGTTCCACAACAGAAGCTAACATAATATTGGCAATACCAATTCCGCCAACAACTAAAGAAATTCCAGCAACTGCTCCCACCATTACCGTAAATAAACCCACCACACTATTTAAGGTATTGATCATGTCTGTTTGGTTAATGATTCTAAAATTATCGGCTTGGGGTGGATAAATATTATGGCGCAAGCGCAAGAGATTGGTAACTTGAAATTGAGCTGCACTTAAACTCGACTCATCAGAGGCTTTCAACCACAACCCATTGATGGCAATCCCGGCTAGGGCATTATTACCAATAAGTCGCGCCGACATATTCGTCAAGGGAATATATATTTGATTATCTTGGTCTATTGCTCCTACCGCACCCTTAGATTCCATAACACCAATAACGATGTAACGCTCTCCCTGAATGCGGATATTGGCACCAACTGGATTTGCCCCCGGTTCAAACAGTTGTTCCCGTAACTTAGAACCCAGAACAACCACTGATTTACTAGAGAGCAAATCATCCTGATTAAAAAATTGCCCCGACTGGGGATAGATGTTCTTGACCTCCGGGTAACTCAAATCCGTACCGATGACAGTAGTTAATACATTCTTGCCACCATAGACTACGGAGACATTAGGCTTTTGCAAGAATGCAGACACCGCACTAGCCGTAGTCACCTGGTCTTTAATTGCCCGTGCATCCTCCCAATTCAAACGTGTTCCCCTACCAGTACTACCTAGATTGATGCGACTATTTCTGGCAGTATCAGGCAACACCACCATCACATTTGTACCCAAACCCTGTAACTGCTGCTCGGTTGCCTTTTGCACTCCCTGACCAACGGAAGTAATAGCAATTACCGAGGCAATCCCAATAATGACACCCAGCATGGTCAGCCCTGTGCGTAATCTGTTGCTCCACAAAGCCTCCAGCGCCATGACTAAGACTTCTACAGTGGATGCTGTACTAAAGCGAATCTGAACTGGTGTAGCCATTTTTCCACACCTTGTAATTAACGTGAACGTGAACGTGAACCGGGAAAAGGAGGTGGGGTAATCGATTGCGGTCGGAACCCTTCTGGGAAATTTATAAACACTCTTTCGGTTCCCTGCAAACCTGATTTGACTTCTGTTTTGTGATTAGCAGTAACGCCAGTCACTATGGGAGTGAAGATAGCTTGATTATTTTCTCCTGTTACAAACACACCTGTAGCATTCTCCTGGCGGACAATTGCCACTGTCGGTACCACCAAAGCATTTAAGAGTGTGCCTACTTTGAAATCCAGATGGACATTCATCCCAGAACGCAAAAGTTGTTGTGAATCCGAGACAATGGCCACCTTGACCTCAAAGCTGGTAACATTCTGTTCTACAACTGCCTGGGCAGCAATTTGTGCCACCTGTCCGGTAAAGGTTTTTCCTGAGTAAGCATCAACAGTAATGGTGACGTCTTGTCCCAAGCGGATTTTGGAAATATTACTTTCTGCTACGTATGCCGTTACTACCTGGTTACTAGAAGCTAGGGACAAAATTGAAGAAGAGGTAGCGGATAAGACAGAACTACCTGCGGTAGTCGGGCTGACAAAGGCACCTGGATCGGCATACTTCCTAGCAACAATGCCAGTGAAAGGAGCGCGAATTACTGTATCTGCTATCTGCGCCTTGGCATTTTGCACAGCCCCCTCGGCTTGCATCACTCTAGCCCGGGCTTGGGCAATGTCTTCTGGGCGTGCCCCTGCTTTGGCTAGTTTCAAACTTTCCTGTCTCTGCATCACTCTAGCCCGGGCTTGGGCAATGTCTTCTTCCCGTGCCCCTGCTTTTAGGAGTAGCAAAGCTTGCTGGGCTTCGTTTACCCCTGCTTCGGCTGTATCACGAGCCGTCCGGACTTGATTAAAATCTTCCACAGAAATAGCACCAGCCGTTGCTAATTCCTGCTTGCGCTGGAGGTCATCTTCAGCTTGTTGCAGATTTGCTTGTGCTTTTTCTAATCGTGCCAAGCCCTGAGCAATATCTTCTCGACGATTGCCAGCCAGCAACTTTTCCAAATTTGCTTGTGCCTCAGCCAGTTGTGCTTGAGCTTGGGCAATATCTTCTCGACGATTGCCAGCTAGCAACTTTTGCAGATTTGCTTGTCTCTCAGCTAGTTGTCCTTCTGCCTGAGTTAATTGCCCGGTGAGATTGGAGTCATCCATATAGGCAAGAATTTGCCCTTTTTGTACGCGATCGCCTTCCTTGACTAACAGAGTTTTCAGCAATCCTGTAGTTTTGGGGCTAAGATTAATCGCACGTTCGGGCTCAATGACGCCATTAGCAGAAACTGTGACCGCTAGGTTCAGTTTTTCTACAGATACAGTTTGCGTTTGGGTTTTTGCTTGTTGATTTGGCAGGGCAACCCGCTGGCGATAAGCTGCATAGCCTCCTCCAAAGACGAGGCACAAAAGGAGTAGTCTTAGCAGCCATTTAGCCAACCTATTTTTACCAAAATTGAAATCTGCCAATGGCTGATTTGCCTGAAAAGCCATGATTTACTCCTTTTATGGCACTGCTTGACTAGAATAATTCTGAAAGTTATGGGAACCTTTGTAGCCAGATAAATCGGCTAACGTCTGTAATGATTGTTTCCCTAAATACAACTGACCGTTAATCTCCCAAGTAGGAAAGCCTTTAATCTTGGCGACCTTGCAGAGGTCTGGGCGAGAGTTTTTACCTTTAGCATCACACTCAATGTAATTAACTTGGCTCCAGGCACCTTGACCAAACATTTCTTTTTGCTCATTGCAATGATCGCACCAAAATGCACCATACATTTTCGCTTCTAGTTTCTGCAAATGCTCTGCTAGAGCGATGTGTGCTTCACTAGAAGAACTGGTTATAGTATAGTTGATCTCGCTGGCAGAGCGACTGATATTCCCCAGGGTATAAAGACCCAGTACCCCAAGGAGCAACAGTATCACCACCATAGTTGCCGTGAGCAGTTGTTGTCTCAATTTCTGCCAACCACCAGCGCTCAAGGCGAGAAAAAACAAGCTGGCTGACAATAAAGTAGACAGAATACAAAAGCTACAGTTTTCCTGGAATTCAAACAGTGTCGTATATAGCAGGTAACTACTGACAATTAGCATTAATGTCCCACCAACTGCTAGTAACACAATTGTCCACTTTTCTAAGGGAGAGCGGAACTGTTTATGTGCTTTTGAATTCACAAGCAGGGGAGCGATCGCGAAAGCACCATACTAATGCAAGCAATTAAGCCTAATAAGGTGATCGGTGAACTCAAGATGGCAGCATCGGCACTGGTAGGAGGTAGATGGCAACCGCTGGGACGACAAGTAGAATTACTTTGTGTTAATTGAATGATTTTGGGATAGGCAGTTGCTACAGCACCCAAAGAGGCTATTCCTGCGATCAGAGGGCGGGACCAGCGATGCATCCAGTGTAGAAAAGGTTGGTGTTTCATAACAATTCCTGAGAAGTAGACTGTAGAGAGTAGACGATTAATATCCGCTTAATATTCCGTGTTGCTTAGCTTGGCGTTCCGCCCATTGAAAAACCAGTAACCCGAAGGTAAAATAGACTATGCCATTGACTAAGGCAAGGGCAAACTCCGAGATATCTAAACTTTGATTGCTTACCATCAGTTGGCGCAGTCCATCTGCACCCATTGTCATTGGTAACAATAGTCTTAACCCTTGGAATCGGCTCAGCCATGTTTCTGTAGGCACGGCTAGCAAAAACAAGAACGTAAACTGGAAAAGTCCTAACACTTGCTCGACACGTTTGAACACTAAGGCCAAAGCACCCATCAAGAAGGAAAGACCGTAGGCTCCTAGTAACAAGGTACACAGAGGTAAGAGTAAACTGGGAGGAAAGCTGAGACGGGTTCCAGTTACGAGAGTGATCAGCAGCAATAGACTGACATTTAAGATAAGACGTAAGGCCAGACTAACGACAGTTCTAGCTAAAAAAACTGTGGCAGCACTGAACGATGAAAGGAAAACCTGTTCTAGGGTTCCAGTTTGGGCTTCTATTTGTAAAGTAATGGCAATATCATTAATAACAGATAAGACTAAAACCCAAAGCACATAACCGACGACAATGGTATCAATTCGATTGCCAACACTTAGTTGGGGCCCAGCAACAAAGCGAACGCTGAAAAACATTCCATAAAAAATGAATGTTGTGACGGCGACGGAGGAAAATGCTTCAACTGGATAGCGGATAAACTCAGTCCAAGTACGCTTGAATTCAGCCCGGAGCAATTGCAGCATGGCTTTTCTATCCCACTAGTTTTAAGAATACTTTTGTTAAATCAGCCTCATCCTTTTTGACTTGCACCAAAGGCAAAGGATTGAGGATTTGCAATACTTGATAAAGACCTTCTGGTGTGCCAGGGTAAAGAATTTCTCCCTTTTGTACCACGCCACCTAATGCCTCCAGTTTGCGGAGTCGTAACTGGTCTAAGCAGCCTTCGATTGCGATCGCATAGGTGGACCCAGAAAACCGCTGGATAATCTGGCGAGTTGGTTCCAGAGCAATGATTTGACCTTGTTGAATAATAGCGACCCGGTCAGCAATTTCTTGGGCAACATTCAGTTGATGGGTGGTCAGTAGAATGGCGCAGCCTGCTTGTGCCATTTCTCGAACCATGGTTTTGACGCGCTGGCTGGCTTCTACGTCTAACCCTAAAGTCGGCTCATCTAGGAGCAGTAATCGGGGTTGATGAACCAAAGCAACAGCGATCGCTAATTTCTGTTGCATCCCCCGGGATAGTCCTTGTACAGGAGTGTGACGTTTGGACAACAGACCAAATCTGTCTAATAAGGCCAAACCCTGACGATGGGCGATTTTTTGGCTCAAGCCTCTTAATACTCCGAAATATTCCAGGTTTTCCTCGGGAGTCAAACGCCAGTAGAGGTTGCGGTTACCTTCAAGAACGGCACCCACCAGCCGCCGTGCTTGGGGATGGCGATGGGGATCACGACCAGCTATTTTTACTGAACCCCGATCAGGTCGAATTAAACCGGCAATCATTTTAATGGAGGTCGTCTTACCAGCCCCATTGGAACCAAGAAAAGCCAAGACTTCCCCTGGCTCAATGGTTAAGGATAGCCCACTTACTGCTGCAACGATCTTTCCCCGCTGTCGGTAGTGTTTTTGGAGGTTATAAGCTTCTAGTGTGGTCATGGCTGTCATTTTCCTGACTCTTGGCATCTAGTGCAACTACCCTGGGAGTAGCCGCTGCAGGTTTAATGGGTGAGATTGAATAGTAACGATTGAACGGAACATGATATAGCAATACCCATTAAGGTGAGGACATTGATAAAAGCTTTTTTAGTGAACTTTTGCCTCTTGCCTCTTGCCTCTTGCCCTTGCGCGTAGCGCTATACTAACAAGTAATTTCGACTTGCCGATGTAGCTGGTGTACTTCCGTTGGTGCTTCTAGAGATTGATGCTGTGCTGCCATCATTTGGTCGAACCAAGCGATGAGTGCCAATGTAGTGTTAATGTGATAGATGGCTTCCATATTTCCAATGCCAACGGCAGCCTGGCGCATAGCCTGAATCAGTTGCTGGGCATCAAATATACCTAATTCTTGGCTGGGGGAATTACGCACCATTAATTCTAAACAGGGTAAATGTTTAGACAAACCAAGCCAATAGATATCGTTAAATGTAGCTTTGTGACGTCTGCTGCGAATTGGTTCTGGCAGTATTCCCCGCATAGCTGTTTGCAGAACTGGCTTGGGCATACCAGGGATTTCTCTGAGGGCTGTGGGCAACTCTAGGCAGAAACTCAGCACCCGAGAATCAAGAAAAGGATGGGAGTTGTGCATACCTTGTGGTGCTGCGAGATACCATCGAGACCAATCACCTACGGAGGCTTGGAGAGACCACAAATCCACAGAGAATTCAGCGGAACCACCGTATAGTCTTTGAGCATTTTGTCTGCCAATGGTCTGCATTTTAGTACCCTGGGCAAATTCGGGCAATATCCAGGGAGGAATGGCAAATTTTCCGACCTTGGGCCAGCGTCCAAACCCACCCCGCCACCAGGTACCAATAGTACCCACCATCAGCATCGGCAAAGCAGGCCCAATGCCGAATTGATAAAGGATTGACCAGATACTCTGGTTATTAGCCTGTGCCATGCGTTGGGCTTCGGAAAATGCTGCTAACCATTGACCTTGGCGCAACTTACTCGCCATACTCAGGCGTGTTCCTACCAGCAGTTCATCAGCTCCCATACCGGTTAAAATGGTATCCGCTCCCAGTTTATGGGCAGCTTCCACTAAAAGCTTTTCCATGGCTAGGTGGGATAGACCTGCATAGGGTTCGTCATGGTAAGGGATGTCATCATTGAACCAGCGAAAGACCAGGGCATCGTCAGCATCAAGGAAGTGAGGGACAATCGGTCCACCCTGTTCTAGCACTATCTCGGCGTATGCTCGCTCACCAGCCAAGCTAGGACGTTTGTAGACTGCTGTTAGGGTGTCTAACTGGGGTTTGCCTACCCCAGACAACATCCAATCCCGGGCGAGACAAACGACACTGGAAGAATCCATTCCCCCGGATAGGTGGGCGGCAATTTGCCCTCGCTCCATTCGTTGTTTAACCGCTTGCCGCAACAGATGGGCGTACTGTTCCCCTGCTGACTCTAGGGTAAGGCTGTTGTTGTGGTGTTGTTTTGCTGCCCAATCCCACCAACGGTAGGTTTCTACCGTTCCGGTAGCCGTAATGGTCAGTATTGTGCCAGGAAGTACACGGTTGATGCCCGTGAATGCTGTTTCCTCTGTTGGTAGCTCTACAGCGGGAGAGGGCAACATCAGAAATTGGGCGAGAAAGTCAAGGTTGAAGGGTTTATTGGGGAGCAAATCCAGCAGGGGTATGATACTAGTGCTGAGAGCTAGCGTTGTTCCTGCCTTCAGCCAGAATAACTGCCAGGAACCAAGGGGGTCACGCAGGGCGAACAGCTGTTGTAATTCCCCATCCCACACCACCAGGGAAAACTCTCCCTCTAATTGTTCTAGACCTTGGCGACCGAAATGACTATACACTGCTAGGGCAATTGCTGCGTCTGATGTACAGTTTTGAGTTATGGACTGGGGTAACTTGGCGAGAAGTTCATCCTGATAACACAAGTGCCCCATCAGTACAGCGGCAGTCCTTGATTGATAATTGCGGGCAAAGGTTACGC
The DNA here is from genome assembly GCF_982860115.1 of Moorena sp. NCBI lineage: Bacteria > Bacillati > Cyanobacteriota > Cyanophyceae > Coleofasciculales > Coleofasciculaceae > Moorena > Moorena sp. The sequence continues at coordinate 11,855 of NZ_CEYLVT010000064.1, read as the reverse complement.
TTTGCGATCGCATTACATGGTCTCGGTTAGATGGAAATACCCGAAATTCCACATCCCCATCCAAACCAGTATCCAAACCAGTAAAAACATCGAATCCTACTCTCATCACTTTCTCCTTAATAGTTCGGCGTTGCTTAATAATGGAATGATTTTAAAAGTTTTGTGGAATAGGCATCTTGCCTGTTCCTGATCTTTTGGCGCGGGCAGGATGCCCACTCTACATCCTATTCATGCAAAGATTCAGTAACGCCAATAGTTCAGCTATACCGTGCCACTGGGGTAAACATCTGGCAGTGCAATTGGTCATCCGTCACAATCTCTGAGGCACACTCTACCCAAGCATGTCCCTCGAAAGGATACAAACTGATGCCAATTACGAGTTCTGCTGGCAGACCGAAAGTTGTCCTGAGGATTTGCCAACCCACAAGGGCTCGCTCTTTGCACGCCATTGGCAGTAACATGTGTTTTGCTGCCGCTGACCGCACTACAGCATCAACTGCTGCCAGTGCTTTCTCCCAATTTTCCGGGGGGGTATTGGGTGCTATGGAAGGTTGCCAACGTCGCCATAACTTGATAGTTCTCGTCCAACCCAAAGTCCGAATGCTAATCCATGCAACCGTTAGCAGCAGGGAAGTGGTAAAAGGAGATGGTGGTACAGACTGGTAGGATTGGGGGAGTTGACACACAAGTAGTTGCTGACGTTCCAAATCCTCCAAAAGCTTCTTTACATCCGCAAGCACCTGGCTTTCTGATACTCCATATTCACCAGCTAGGCAACGTGCCGCCATTTCTGGACCTTGCTCAAGGACAAGCATTAACATCTTTGTACCGATGGCATCGAGTCCATAAAATCTGCCGCGATTGAGACCCAATACTCGTGCAACCCCATCTTGAAGAACTAAAATTACATCCTTTTGGAGACGATAGAGTCCGTTTGTTTCAGTAATTACGGTAGGGACGAATTCCTGTAGGGCTAAGTTGGTCATATCCCTTATCCTGATGATTTTTGAGTAATTGACTTGACCAAGGGAAGATTAAATTTATAGCGCTACGCCCAAGGCAAAAGGCAAGAGGCAAGAGGCAAAAGTTTATTGCAAAAGCGCACCTTTTTCAGCTTTTATCAATGTCAAACACCTTAATGCGTAGTGCTATATGGTCATATATTTTAGGGAAACAGGCAGTTTGAGAGAATTTATTAAAGGTGCGCGCCTCCTAGGCCGAGGAACCCGGCCTAGGAGGCGCGCACCTCAATCTACCTGTCTTACTTATTTGCTCACAATTTAGGAACTAAACTTTAATAAGTTGAGCATGCTATCCGGACTAGATAGGATATAATCGGATATATAGGGACTAATTTGCTCAACTTATTTTGGTGTCATTCCTTAACAGCTACTTTTGTTTAGGAGCATTGATGGTTTCAATACTCTACATTAGTAGCGGCTCGACTCCTTATTATCAATACCACCAGGTCCACCAGTAAAAGAAGTCGAAGAACAATCCAAACGGAAGCGCCTGAAGTTTATCAATGTTCCCTAGATCGTACAGTTCAGGTGCAAGATAGCCGGAGGTATTGGTCGATGCTAGAGTTTGTGCTTTCATGGTTACTCTCCTATTCAATCAATTAGTTGGTTTTGATCAGTTACAATTGGTGAATTGACATTTCGCAATTGACTAACCGTTCCTGATACTTCACAGATTAAAGTCAATTTCTAGGGAATTCATTCACCTTTTATGAATTGAAATATACAGAAAACTGTATGGCAATTCTGATCAAGACCAGCTGATTGTCTCAACACTCTCGACTCATCACCAACTGTCCATCTTCCAGGGGATACACTCCTGTTGGTTCCATAATTGGGTCGCCTTTTTTCCAAGAAGAGGTATGAGGTGTTACACCTTGTACCGTTCCGGTGGGATAGGGTGAAACATATGGATCCCCTGGACGGTTGGGTAAGCCTCCGGAACCTGTAATCACAAATGTGCCTTCAACCTTATTACTGCGGGCTATGCAACTAGTCAAGATCAGGGCGTTAGTATCAATCGGGTTTTGTTGTAACTCCGTCAGGCTATTTTGAATAAAGGTAGTGTCAGGTAAGGTGATCACTCCAGATACGGCACCACTGGCATTAATATCGACGCGGTTGTTGCCATCAAGGGTAGCCGGGTCTGTGCCTTTCGGAGCGGGTTGGTAATTTTCACCAAAGAAGGCTGGGGTGTTAAGTTTGATGTCACCACCTTTACCATCACGAGCAAATGCTAGGATATCGCTGTCATCAAAAGCAATAATCGAGTTAGCGGTAAGGTTGATGTTACCACCACCACCGTCACCAGTGAAGACATTGGTACGGATGTCGCTGTCACCGAAAAGGCGGATGTTTTGGGCGGTGATGTTGATTACGCCACCGGAGGATTGTTCGGAGGTAGTAGATATTGTGCTGTTATTGACTTGAAGAACATCACGAAGACGGATAAAAATATTACCTTGTTCTTTCTTGGAACCTACTGATGTTGCTGCTGTTATACTTCCTTTGTTATCAAGCACGATAGAATCAGCATTAATCTCAAGGTTACCAGGGGAACCAGAACCGGTAAAAGCTAAGTTGGTACCTTGAAAATTACTTACACTTACTGTTGCTCCATCTTGAATAGTTAGCTGATCAGTTTGAATTCTCAAGTCTCCTCCATCACCGCTATCTTGAATAGCACCAGCAAATAAACCGCTGGGATTACCAATTACGGATATACCTGAAACTTCTACTAAATTTTGGGCTCGCACTAATAATTTTCCAGCATTACCTGAGCTAGTAGTATCTGCTGCAACTCTAGCTCCATCCCTAACACTCAACTTATCCGTTTCAATAGTTAAGTTACCTGCATTTCCTTGAGCTCTTGGCTCGACTCTAACTTGCAAGGCGCTAGGGAAATTACCATCCGTAGTAGTCCCAAGTAACTCGATTTTAGGAACAGTAACTGTTAGATTACCTCCATTACCTTTACCAAAAGTGGTAGCATTCACCTGTGCTCCATCTACAACAGTCAAACGATTTGTTTCAATGTTTAAGTCTCCTGCATCTCCCTCACCTGTTTGACCAACTTGAACATATAAGCCGCTTGCGTTAAAACCCCTTTCTGTACTTCCAATCAATTCAATAAACTCGGAAGCACGAACATCTAAATTACCGGTTTTACCCTTTCCAAAAGTAGAAGTCGAAATTTGTCCACCATCACGAACAATAAGTTGACTAGTTTCAACAGTTAAATTACCACCGTTTCCCCGACTGTTTTGACGAGTACCTGTAGAAACAAATGCCCCATCTCGAACAACTAACCGCCCGGTGTCAATTGTTAAATTTCCAGCATCTCCTGTACCGAAAGTATCAGTTACTAAGCTGTTGACAAATAAAATGTTTACTGAACTACCACTGATTTCCACAGAATTAGGGGCTGTTATTGTTATACTGCCCCCTTTCCCCTGATTGTTGGTAGTCGCTGATATTACTGCGCGATCGCGGACAATTAACTTATCGGTTGTCACTTGAATTTCTCCACCATCACCAGTTCCTGCAGTCGCAGCAAACAAACCACTGCTAGATTGTTCATTTGTGCTGGTGCCACTAATTTCCACGGAATCCTGAGCAATAACAGTTAAGTTTCCCCCCTTGCCCTGGCTGTTTGGACGAGTGCCAACGGATACAAAGCCCCCATCTTTGACAACTAACCGCCCGGTGTCAATGTTTAAATTTCCAGCCTCTCCTGCACCGAAAGTATCTGTTACTAAGCGACTGAAAAATAAATTATTTTTTGAACTACCTCGAATTTCTAGGAAATCAGAAGCTGTTATTGTTAAACTGCCCCCTTTGCCCTGATTGTTGGTAATCACTAATATGGCTGCCCCATCACGGACAATTAACTTATCAGTTGTGACTTGAATTTCTCCACCATTACCAGTTCCTTCAGTCCCAGCAGACAAACCACTGCTAAATTGTTCATTTGTGGTAGTGCCACTAAGTTTCACAGAATCCCGAGCAATAACAGTTAAGTTTCCCCCCTTGCCCTGGCTATTTGGAGCAGTACTAACCGAGACAAATCCCCCATCGTTTACAACTAACCGCCCCGTGTCAATTGTTAAATCTCCAGCCTCTCCTGCACCAAAGGTTTCTGTAGATAAAGAACTGCGAGTGCCATTGACTGATTCTCCAGTAACGTTGACAGAGTCAGAAGCAAGAATTGTCACATCACCTGAATTAGCTTTCCCGACATTTTCGGAATTAATGGTACTAATGAGGGTAGTAAATACAGTAATCAAATCACTGGAAAAAACTCTAGGATCAAGAACAGTACTAAAATCAACATTAGTTGGGTCAAAAACACTTGTGAATATCCTAGATCCATTTTCAATATTAAATTTTTTTGTTTCAATAACAATAGAGCCTCCAGTTCCAGCACCTAGGGATGATGTAGTCATCAAACTGTTATTTAAATTAACAGAGTTAGTTGCTATAATTTTTAGTTTGCCTGCATTTCCTTGACCCAAAAAAGTACTAACAAGTATATTTGCATTTTGGAGAATTAACTCTTTAGTTTCAATGGAAATATTACCACCAGTTCCTGTTGTTGATCCATCTCCTAGTCCTATTACGAATGTAGATAGTCCAGCAGAATTTAATCTATTTACAGAATTATTAATATTCACAGAATCCTTAGCTTGTAAGGTAATATTACCGGTTTTTCCTGATGCGAGAAGAGAACTAGTGAAAATTGAAGAATTTTCTTGAGTTGTAAAGATACCAGTATCAATTGTAATATCTCCACTTTTACCTGTACCAAAAGTATTAGAACCAACACTAGAGTTTCCGGCAAGCTCTAAGTTATCGGCACGGATAAAAATATCACCACTATCTTGATTGATAGTCGTTGAATTAATACTTGAAGCTCCGCTGAGACTAACGTTATTACCTTCTAGGCGAATATTGCCAGCGGGATCGCCATTAACATTAATTGCAGCACCATTATCAAGCACTACATTTGCTCTTGCTACGTTAACTGGGTAACTCAATTGCAGATTATTTTCATCCACATTTAACCCAACTGTTCCCGTTTCCGCTAAGCCTCCTATTTCAATTCGCCCACTAGGAGCCTGCAAAATCCCACCTTCCAATCGCACATCGTTACCTACTAACAGCAGACTCTCACCAGTAACAACACTTAGTCCATTGAGAATTATTGCATTAACAGGAGTTCCCAATACCGTAGTTGTTGCTCTGGAACGGTTAACGATTTGCCCTTGACTGTTGACAGCATTAAAAAAGAATGCAGAGGGGTTAACGGAAAGTAAATTACTTCTTTGAGGTTCCGTTGCACTAAACAAACCCCGCTCACCAAAGGCAATCCCATCGGCTGTCGTTGCTACAAAGGAACCTCCCACATCCAAACTGGCATTGCTACCAAACACAATCCCATTGGGATTAATTAGAAATAAATTTGGTTGGGAACTGCCAAAAGTCCCCAGGGTTCCCAAAATATCAGAACGGTTATTTCCCGTCACTCGCGTCAAAATATTCTGGATTTCTGCATTGGGACTGGAAAAATACGCCCCTCTGCCCTCGCTGACATTAAATTCCCGAAAGCTGTGGAACAGGTTAATTCCTCGCTCGGCTCCACCCAAAATTACTTCTACAGGTAATCCTTGAAAATTTTCGATAACTTGGGAAGATTCAGCCCCAAGGGAGTTGTCAGGAATGATATTACTCTGAGCCAAAGATGGGTTAATGGACAATCCCTGAAGCGAAGTTATACCCAAAAGTGCTAACCAGTAAATACCTTTCACTGCTCATTCCTCCCCTGGTCTGGAAATCTATACTATAGCAAGGGAAGTATACTTTAGGACATAGTCTTTGGGTTGAAATGGAGCAGGGAGCAGAAGATGTCTTAAGCTTTACTCCGACTGCTATAAGTGCGTTCGCGTAGCGTGACCTACGGTCAATTGCGTAGCGTGGCCGTAGGCCAATCGCATTATCTACTCAACAACCGGTAGAGTTTTCCCTCCTGGTCTATACGACTCCCGACTCCCGACTCCCCACTCCCTATTCCCTATTCAACACTTCAGATAATTAAACATGCTAGCCAACGACATTGATCAGCTGATTGAACGTTTAGATACTATTATTGATGCTGCTAAATCCCAGCGTAGTCGGATCGGTTTTTTTCCAGCACTCTATCGACAGGTAACACTAAAAATCAAACAATCGATTGCTGAAAACCGCTTCGATGATAATCCCAGAATGAGTGAATTCACTACTAACTTTGGGAATCGCTATGTTGCTGCACTAGAGGCTTATCGCCAAGGGGGACAACCATCAAAGTCTTGGCAGATAGCGTTTGAAGCAACTAATGATTCTAGCCTGATTATTCTACAGCATTTGCTACTAGGAATTAACGCCCACATTAACCTAGATCTAGGCATTTCCGCAGCTGAGACTGCACCAGGTGAGCAATTGTCTAGCCTGGAAAGGGACTTTAATCAAATTAATGACATTCTCGCTGAATGCCTGGAATTAGTACAGCCAGTGATTAACCAGTTTTCCCCTTTTGTGGGGCTGCTGGATTTAGTGGGGGGCAGAACTGATGAGGAAATAGCTAATTTCAGTATTATCAAAGCTCGCCAGGAAGCTTGGGACTATGCCCAAATCCTGGCCTATCAAACTCCTGAACAACGTCAAGGAGCGATCGCTATCATTGATAGAAAAGTCGCTATTCTCGGAAATACCATTGCCAATCCCCATGGCTTTATCGAACCAGTCATTGACCTGATTCGATGGCAAGAGTCGGATGACATTGTTGCTATTCTTGATGCTCTTAATTAGTCTGATATTTGCCCTTGGGGTTCCCAATTCAGGTCGGGGCTTTTCTGCCCAAACCTTGAAGGTGCTCACCATCATTTACTAATTTGCTTAAGAACGTTCTTAATTTGTGCATCAACATAGGCTTTTACCGCCTTTTCCGTCGGTACGGCTGAAGCACTGTTACCACCAAGACTGCCATCATTGGAAAACTCATTGACTGCTACACCATTTTTCAGCTTCAGAGTACCATTGACATGTAGATTTGCCTCTGGATTAGTTTTGTTAATACCAAGGCTGCCATTATTGGTATTGAAGTGCATCTTGATATTGTTAGAATCCCCTGTATCACGGATATAGAGATTATCGTCAACACTTATATAAACCTGTCCACCGTAACGATAGAAAGCACCATCTTTATTGATATGCTGACTGAGATTAAATCCACCCACATCAAACACTTGGCTCTGGGTAATCCCAGCAATGGTTAGGTTACCGGCAAAGGAAGACTCACCTGTGCCCAGCACACTCAGCCCACCATCGGCTGCTGTGGTTAATTCCATTCTCGGATTGGCACCATTGTTGTCTCGCCAGGAGTGCTTGCCAATAGCAGCGTAGAACAAGGTGCTATCGTTGATACCTAGACCAAATCCTGTCCATAATTGCAACTTCAGGTTGTTGGTGACATCTGTATTGGTAAAGACAATTTGTTGGCTACCGTGAACTTGAAGCTTGCTGGTCTCCCCTAAGGTAACATTACCATCAACATTCAGACCACCTTGGCTCTGGGTAATTCCAGCAATGGTGAGGTTACCAGCAAAGGAAGAGTTACCTGTGCCCAGCACACTTAGGCCACCATCGGCTGCTGTGGTTAATACCATTCTCGGATTGGCACCATTTTTGTCTCGCCAGGAGTGCTTGCCATTAGCAGCGTAGAACAAGGTGGCACCGTTGATACCTAGACCATATCCGCCCCATAATTGCAACTTCAGGTTGTTGCTGGTGTTGGTGTCGGTAAAGACAATTTGTTGGTTACCGTTAACTTGAAGCTTGCTGTTATCTAGAATGACTTGCCCAGTGCCTTTCGGACGAATCAAAATATTTTGGTTCTCATTACTCCCAATCGCTTCAATACGGTTATAGCCAATCCCAATGCCTTGGCTCAGGTTTTGGGCATAGAAGGCTCCAATATCAGCAGTTACGTCATTGTGGCTAGCTCTCACTCTGAGTTCACCGAGTTCAACATGAAGTTTCTTCAGTGGCTCTGTTGTGCCAATCCCAATGTTGCTGTTGTACTGAATTGTCAATGCGTCTGGTAGTTCAGTATGCTCCCACACTGTTGTTCCCCTAACTTTAAACCCTAGGTCAGTGGCATAGATATTATCAGGGTTTGAACGAGAAACAATATAAGCATGACGCCCATGAATACTACCAGCTGTATTATCTTTTCCTGTTAATTCTAGGACAGCCTTATTTTCTCCCTCACTCGCTCCACTTGGTCCGACAAATAAGACGGTGTCACCTTGATTATTTCGTACTTCTAGATCATGGGAGGTATCATTAGTGGATGAGCTAACGGATAATTTGGCTTCACCAGTGCTTGCGCCAATGCTAACGTTACCCTCAACAGTCAGGTTTTCAGAAACATGTAAGGCATCAGCTACCTGTAGGGCACCGGATGGATGTTGCGATCGCAATGTGCCGTAAATTTCTGCTATGGATTGCTCCCCACTCCCCATGGAGATGTTACCGGATACTGCCATATCTCGCAATCGCAAGGCATCATAGAATGTTACGTTACCCCTGACGTTCAGAAGCCCATTGATATCCACATTTCCATCAACACTGAGGTCTTCTGCTACGTTCACAGCATCAGCAATTTCCAGTTTCCCGGATGAATGTTGCGATCGCACTGTGCCATGAATCGTGATATTGTCAGTATCCTGATTCCCAAGAAAGACAAACCCTGATAGGATGCTATCCCCTTGCACAGATAGTGTGGCATCAGCATTAGCATTGGTCCCGATACCAACATTGCGATTAACTGTCAGGTCTTGGTTTACCTTGAGAGTCTTGGCTTGAAAGTCTTGCTCCGATGAACCAGCTACATTAGCTTTTCTCTGGTCAACTTGGTTTATCTGGTTGTCAAGATAGCTCTTTACTGCCCTTTCGGTCGGTACGGCTAAATCATTGTTACCACCAAGACTGCCATCATTGGAAAACTCATTGACTGCTACACCCAGTTGCAGCTTCAGATTACCATTGACATCTAGATTTGCCCCTGGATTGGTCTTGTTAATACCAAGGCTGCCATTATTGGTATTGAAGTGCATCCTAATATTGTCAGAATTATCATTAGGATTATTAAAATCACGGATGTAGAGATTATCGTCAACGGTTATATAAACCTGTCCATTGTAACGATAGAAGGCACCATCTTTATTGATATGCTGACTGTGATTAAATCCACCCACATCAAACACTGGGCTCTGGGTAATCCCAGCAATGGTGAGGTTACCGGCAAAGGAAGAGTTACCTGTACCGAGCACACTCAGCCCACCATTGGCTGCTGTGGTTAATGCCATTCTCTCATTGGTACCATTTTTGTCTCGCCAGGAGTGCCTGCCATTAGCAGCGTAGAACAAGGTGGCACCGTTGATACCTAGACCATATCCGCTCCATAATTGCAACTTCAGGTTGTTGCTGGTGTTGGTGTCGGTAAAGACAATTTTTTGGCTACCGTTGAGGTTAAGCTTGCTGTTATCTAGAATGACTTGCCCAGTGCCTTTGGGACGAATCACAATATCTTGGCTACCATTACTGCCAATCGCTTCAATACGGTTATAGCCAATCCCAATGCCTTGGGTGAGGTTTTGGGCATAGAAGGCTCCAATATCCGCAGTTATCTCATTGTGGCTAGCTCTAACTCTGAGTTCACCCTGTTCAACATGAAGTTTCTTCTCTGGAGTGTCTATAGCGATACCAACATTCCCACCAACACTCAAGTCTTCTGCTACCTTGAGGGCATCAGCGATTTCCAGTTTTCCGGATGAATGTTGCGATCGCAATGTGCCATGAAAGGTAATCCTATCTTCATCCTGGTCTCCCAGTAACACATCCCCTGGTTGATGATCAACGTCCCGAGCAATGACATCACCTCGAAATGTTACATTTCCCTCTACCTCTAGATTCCCAGAGACCGTTACTGCTCCATTTAAATGGGTATCTCCCCCATCAACCTTAAGCTTGTAATTCCCTGGTTGTGTTGTGCCAATCCCAACCTTACCCTCAACGGTCAGGTTTTCCGAGACGTTTAAGGCATCCGCTATCCGCAGTGACCCAGATGAATGTTGCGATCGCACTGTGCCATAAATAGTGACTGTATCTTGATCGCTGTTCCCGAGGGTGACGTTATCACTGACCGTTAGAGCACTCTCAATGGTCAAGGGGCCGCTCATGGTACCCCCGGATTGACTCACTACTCCAGTCAAGGGAGAGAAAATAGCGCGACGGTCTTCTACTAATTCCCACTTGCTGCCATCACAGAGCAGTAGGGCTAAGGGAGAGTAGTGATGACTAATGCCATGGGGATTGGCTTTGTCTATACTCCATTCAACGGTCTGTGAGGTTCGGGTAGGAATCAACCAATAATCCCCAGTCCTGTAGTTTCCGGATTCAAACTTAACTTCTAGGTCATTGTTTAACTGAATATATCCCTCATTCCCCTCAGGCTGTGTCACTGTGATGGCTTGTTCCGAATCCCAAAGCCGCACTGTGGGAATTGTCCCCAAAGACTCTCGTGTTACCGGTTGATTGTTGGGCCACTCGGTCACATACAGGTTATCCCCTTGGACATTGTTGAGCTTGACAAATATCCCCGGGATGCCCTGTAGAGTATTCCGCTCATCAGTGATTTCCACCCACTGACCAGTAGCAAACTCAGCTTGGGAATCACCACCAATATTAATCCGGTTACTATCAATGCTTTCGATCCGAGCTGCGATCGCACCATTATGCCGTGACCACTTAAAGGTGGCTTGCCCTAATTCTCCCGATTGATGAATTTCTAAACGGTACAACTGATTTGCCTGACTTCCCCCTGCCCCTTGGGGAGTACGGGCTAAGAGCTGCCCTTTGTTATTAGCAACGTTAACCCAGTTATTCCATAGTTCAGATAATGTGTTATTATCTAACTCCTTATTAATATCCGCTTCCACCTTAAGCAGCTTAGCCTGCCAAACGGTCTTAGTCCTGGTGCTGGTATCTGGTCCACCGAGAGCTTCTTCTCGAATACTGGGGTCTTCAATAATTGTGATGTGCCGTTGCCAGACATCCAGATAAGCCAAGTAGTAACCTGAGGTTTTGTCCAGTTCTACCTGAGGCAAATCCGGTTGTTTGGTATACTCCACCTGCTGATCATTTTCACAGAAGATGCCATCCACATAGCAGTGTCCCTTGTCAATGGTCAACGTGCTACCATTCTCACCCACTGTAAGTTGAAAGCTGCTACTGGTATTACTCAGAACACCATTTTGAGTATCAGTGGGAAAACCATTGAGTCCAATCGTATCTTGAGCAATTGTCGAATCGCGATAGGCACTGATATCTAGCTGTTCATTCCAATCCGCATCCAGCAATACCCTACCTTGCTGCATCCGGACGCTACTGTAGTGTTTGTTGCGATTAAATGTGAAGCGAGTAAAATCCCCTTTCATCAAACCCTCCTTATTATCAGATAGATATCAGATACCTACACACAATTCCCTACAACTGAAATCAGGCCATGAATTAAAATCGTTTAACCGGCAACATGCCACTTATAACCAGCCACATGCCACCTATTAACAGCCATTTGCCACCTATAACCGGCCACTTACAACTGTTAACCAGCCACTTGCCACCTGCAACCTTCCAACTTTAACCTTTCACTTTATAACCTGCAACATTTTGGAATTAAGAATTTAGAATTAAGAATTAAGAATTAAGAATTTAGAATTTAGAATTTAGAATTTAGAA
>NZ_CEYLVT010000063.1:29545-33584 GCF_982860115.1 Moorena sp. | reverse complement strand
GGGTGTGGGGTGTGGGGTGTGGGGTGATGGGGAGAGGATATTTTCACCTTTAAGGTGAAAAATACCTTTTTATTAAAAAAATTCCCCTCCTGGGAGGGGTTAGGGGCTCACAGGGGTAGGTTTTTAACAAAGACGTGAGGTGTGGGGTGTGAGGTGTGGGGTGTGGGGTGTGGGGGATAAGAAGGCGCTGCATCGCTAAAAATCATCATTGTCAGCCATGCTTTGCGCGAGTGGGGAAAACCCCCGCAGGTCGGGCTTTGGTGCGCTGATTGACCTTTGGTCACGCTACGCTCCGGAAGCGTTTCGGCAAAGCCGACGCTTCGCGTTCGCGAAGCGTGGCCAAAGGCCTCAGCTTCCGCTAAAAGCGATCGAATCTAATTATTAAATTCGCGTGATTGTCGCACCTCTGCATCGCTTGTCTGTACCCCCACACCCTACAACCCACACCCCACACCCCACACCTGAGGTCTTTTTAAAAAACCTACCCTTATGAGCTCCTTAAGGGGAGGGGATGAAGAAAGACCTGATAAAGTCTGGCGCACCTGCGCCGCATCCTGGGGGTTCGGGGGGTTGAGGTTTCGGAGCCTCTTCAATAATCTCAATACCTACCTCTTCCCAACCTTTACGGACAGCTTTTTGTTCCAGGCTGCCAACACCAAATCGGTCACCTGCCACCTTGTATGTCTCTCTGGCAGCATCATTAAATTCTGAGGTGGTACCCAGCTTATCCCTCAAGGTAAGATACCAGATCCAACCGGCCTTGTCCCAAGCGTATCCACCAATTTCCAGAGCAGCAATGTAGAAGGCCCGGTTGGGGATACCAGAATTGATATGAACCCCACCATTATCTTGAGACCCGGTGTAGATGTCTCGCATATGACCTGGTTGAGGGTCTTTACCTAGTCTGGGGTCGTTATAAGCACTCCCTGGTTCTTTCATGGAGCGAATGCCTTTAGCATTGACATTCTCAGTAAACAGACCAGCTCCAATCACCCAATCCGATTCACTAGCCGTTTGGTTCAGTGTCCGTTGCTTAACTAGGATGCCGAATACATCAGCGAAGTGTTCGTTGAGAGCACCTGGTTGATCCCGATAAACCAGTCCCGCTTCATATTGGATCACCCCATGGGTCAGTTCATGGCCAATAATATCGATGGCGATAGTAAAGCGATTGAACAGTCTCTCCTCTTCTGGCAAATCTTCATCCCCATCCCCATAGGTCATCTGTTTACCATTCCAGAAGGCGTTGTCAAAACCGCTCCCATAATGAACGGTTGAGCTCAACACCACCCCGCGATCATCAATGGAGTTCCGCTCGTAAATGTCACTATATAAATCAAAGGTGGCTCCAGAACCATCGTAGGCTTCATCCACTGCTGTGTCACCTGTGGCAGGGTCTCCTTCCCCCCGGCATTTACGGCCAGGTAAACGAGTTTGGTAGTCTGCATGGTAGATCACCCGTTCTTTGGCTGCTCCTCCTTCTCGGGCACTGGGTCGTGTGGAGAAGTCAGCTAATTCCTGGCGCACCCCACGGAACTGACCAGATTCCACTAGGGCGCTCAATGCCCGTTCTCGCTGCATAGGGCTTCCCTGTTCTGAAACTTCCCGCAGCATATACGCCGGAACTATACAGTGCAGAGGGTTGTGGTGGTGATGGTGGTGATGGTGGTGATGGTGGTGATGGTGGTGATGGTGGTGATGGTGGTGATGGTTTATATTGGTAGGCATAGTATTATTTAAGTCTTTTTGCTATTACTATGATCGCCCTTGCTAGCTCAGGTTTTATTGCCAAGTTTTTTTGCCCGAAGCAACATCTTGGAAGCTTTGCCAGCCACTTTTAATCATAGCGAAGGAAACTCAAAACAGTTTCTGATTTATGGCATTGCTTATGGGTAGGATGATTGAGTCCGTTTTATATTCCCTTACTTCTAGTCTCTTCACCCTGTTTCACAGTTTCATCAATCATCCCCCCAAATCAGCAACCCCTTTATCTGTGGTGTCTAGATTGAAAAAATCGATACCCAAATTAGAGCATTATAGGTTAGATTTCCGAGGGTTTAACTTTTTGATACAACAATCGTTACAATATAGTCGGATTGTATTATTTTTTCCTGATTAGTCATTGGCAAGGGTTCAACATTTTTTAATGTCATGGAATAGCCATCAAAATTTTTAACAGCTAAATTTTCTTGGGCTGCTCTGAGGGTTAACTCAACCTCCTCTGGTTCTGAGTTTTCCTTGATAACCTCGAAGGCAATGGTCACTTGTCCTGGTTGCACACAGAAGGCATCAGCTGGGCATCTGGAATCTTCTACTATATCCAGCACCTTAACTTGCATCGTTTTCGATTCCATTAACGCCATCTGATCGATCTGGAGTTGAATCTCTTGATTTAAATCGGCCTTAACCAAATTTTCTGTTGGTTGAATCTCTTGATTTAAATCCGCCTTACTCACATTTTCTGTTGGTTGAGTACAACCGACAAGCATCGGTTGAATCAGGCTACCAATGATAATCAGTTTTATGAACCCTGAGACTAAAGCTAATCCTTTCGATTTCGTCATGATTGACCACCCCAAGTCGGTGTAACTGTAAGCCTATGCTTACGTTTAACTTAGCAATCAAACCACTAACGGGCTAAAAACCAGATCGTTCTTCAATTGAAGTTATCTGAAATTATCGACTTAGTTAATCCTTGTATTATTGCTATTTTTTTTTAATTACTTGCATTATCACCAACACTGTACCCTTTAGGATAGAGAGTTAGTGAAATATACAGGCAATAATCTCCCCACCTCAAGGCTGGTGAGGGTAGCATTTTTGCCCCTACTTATTTTACCCTACTTATTTTAAAGTATTTTCTCTTAATTGACACAAGAAGAAATAGAAAAATATTCAATATCGTAACCGTGACTGTAATCTGATGGTAACCATTCAGCCCAAGGCTAATCAGCTATCAACTATTTATGCTCAGGGTAACATAACTGAGACCTTCCAAACCGGGTCACGAAAAAGTGCCCTATTTTAAAAAACGATTAGGGCTGAGTCTCTTTATTGATCCAGCATTACCGATTTTAGCTAAGACGTGAATGGTGAGGTCGGATTTGACTACAATATCTTGCGATTTATTAATTAACGTAAATTTATCAATCCAGGAACTTGCAACAATGAATTTAAATCAATTAACTGGTAACTAAGGGTAATTGCTATTCGACGATCAATACTTTTACCCATAAGCCGGTCTTGCATAGGTTGGTCACGTTTTTCCACAGCCATAGCACTTATCAAGACCAAGCTTAGATATTGTTTCAGTTTATGGAACATCATGACTAAAAGTTTGTTAAAAATTTATCCCCTTGGCCATCTCAGTCTTGCTTTGGTGGAATTGGTATTACTGGCATGGGCAATTCGCCTGTGGCGTCGCTCAACTAGTCTGGCCATGATTGTGCTGCCCATTGTGCTAGCAAGCATTAGCTATGACAATCTAGTTTTGGCCATGGGGAGCCTGATTGGTGAAGGCGATCTCCTCAAATCACTGAGTATGGTACGCTTCCTCTTACACTTTTTAGTGGTGCCCCTATTTATTGTAATTGCTGTTGAGCTAGCTCACCGGGCTGGAGCAGTTTGGGCTAATACAATTGTACGAGTGTTATCCTGGGTGCTTGCCCTAGGACTGGGTGGGTATGAAGTGGCGACCCACTTTGTTGGCCTAGAATTGGTTCCAGTCACTTTTGCTGGCACCTTGCGCTACACAGTAGCGGAAGTGAGTGGTCCACCAATTGTAACAATTTTGGTCAATTTGTTCGTGCTGCTGATTGGTATCGGCATCTGGGTCAGGCTGAAATGGCCATGGCTATTTGTGGGAACCTTGGTTGCCCTAATTGGCAATGCTGTACCAATCTCTCGAGTTGGCACCCTGGTCGGTAGCGCCTCTGAATTCGTCATGGCTCTGAGTTTGCTGTTAACTGAGCGCAGGACACAGTTTGTCCGTGCCCAACTCGGCTCAGGTGAAAAGACCATGAAGGTTGAAGGTTGGGTT
>NZ_CEYLVT010000063.1:29379-29445 GCF_982860115.1 Moorena sp. | reverse complement strand
GAAGGTTGAAGGTTGAAGGTTGGGTTGAATGTTGAAGGTTGAAGGTTGGGTTGAAGGTTGAAGGTT
>NZ_CEYLVT010000063.1:0-29279 GCF_982860115.1 Moorena sp. | reverse complement strand
GAAGGTTGGGTTGAATGTTGAAGGTTGAAGGTTGGGTTGAATGTTGAAGGTTGAAGGTTGGGTTGAATGTTGAAGGTTGAATGTTGAATGTTGTTCCCGTAGCGTGGCCATTCGCGTAGCGTGGCCCAAAGGCCAAGGCCAAGCTTGGGTTGAATGTTGAAGGTTAATAACCTGTAACCTGTAACCTGTAACCTGTAACCTGCAACCTCTAACCTCTAACCTTCAACCTCTAACCTGTAACCTTCAACCTCTAACCTTCAACCTGTAACTTTCAACCTGTAACTTTCAACCTGTAACCTTCAACCTAGATGGTATTACCGACAAGCGATCGCATTATAAAATCCCTTTCGATTAGTTATTCTCAAAGAGGTTACTGCCATGAATGCCGAATTTAAATTTAGACCAATTCCCTTTGCTTGGGTTGCTATCCATCCCAAGCCGATAGGTGTTGTTCAGTTGATTGGTGGTGCGTTTTTCGGAAGTTTTCCGACAATTTTCTACCGATATATCGCCAAGCGATTATTTGAATCAGGTTATACTGTTGTTGCCAGACCGTTTAGATTTACCTTCCGCCATTGGTCTGTAGCAATTGGTTTGGTCAAAGAACAAAAAACCCTATTCAATGGAATTTTGGAAGAAGCCAAAAAATTGGGCTATGAGTACAGTATATATGAACAAGACCCCTCTGCTAGAGCGGGAAAATATTTTTGGTTAGGTCACAGCCTAGGAACAAAATATATCGCACTCTTGGAACTCTTAAGTGATTTGGAGTTCAAAAAAATTCAGGGAATTCTTGAAAATTGTGTTGGTAAAGATCAAGAGAAGCAGATTGAAGATAGCCTCAGAAATGCTGATCTAAAAGATATTTCTTTGATCAATCAACCCTCTGTATTAATGGCTCCTGTTATTAGCGGTACCAGTAGTGCGGTTCCTGTGCCATTCATCGCTGATTTAGTAGACAAACTTGGTTTCGGGGTATTACCCACACCCGAACAAACCTATTGCTTGATTAAAAATAGCCGTTTATTTAAACTTACTGCTTTGATTAGCTTCAGTAAGGATAAGATTGCTGAAGAAGCTGGAACGGTGCGTTGGTTACAGGAGAATTTAGGGAATAAACTCCTGATTGATGAGAAACTTCCCGGTAAGCATTTGACTCCCCTCGGTTGGCTCCGGGGAAATGATCAACTTGCGGATACCGTGATTCAAGTTATCAAAGAACTAACCAAGCAAGTCTAAGGGAGCAGGGAATAGCGGATCTGGGCAGAAGAGGTATCCCCCCTTGCCTTAATAAGGGGGCTAGGGACGTGGGAAAAAATTCTGTGTCCCTGATTACTATGAGAAACGCTATATGTGGGGTGTGGTATCAACTGTTGCTTTCCACTTTCAAAGAAGCTTTGACAAAAAAGTAATGAGATGCATCTAAAATATTGCGTGGCTGAAACTTAGAGGTAAAGCGACCATAGCTAGCTCCTTCTTCTCCTGGTTGAAGAACCGATGCTTCCCAGTTATAAGTAGATAATAACTTTTCTGGGTCGTCACATCCATATTTCCAATGCTGAGACAATTTTTCAGTGCTTTGGGAGATAATGTGAGAGTTAATTAAGTCGGCCCCCAACCAACTCATAGGTACGCTCATTTGGGTAATTACCTTTAATAGTTTGTGTACTTCCTGGTCGCTTAAATAGTACAACAGTCCTTCCATCAGCCATACTGAAGGAATTTCTACTTGGTATCCAGAAGCTATCAGTTTCTCAGCCCAAGGCTCTGTTATATCTACGGAAATCAAGTGCCGTTCGCATTTACTTTCTATGTTTCCCAAAACAGATGTTTTATATTCCAGTACCTCCGGACGGTCTAATTCATAGATCTGAGTGTCCCTTTGCCAAGGTAGGCGAAAAGCTCTGGTATCCATCCCGGCTCCTAAGATAACAACTTGCTTGATTGAAGCAGCTTCAGACATCAAAAAATCATCAAAAAAGCGTGTCCTCACGATAACTATAGGCATACCGTCATCTTCGTACTTTTGAGCAGTAGGTGTAATTTCAGCAATAAGCTCTTCTCCTGCTAGTTTGGCGGCTAGGGGGTCTTTAAACAAACCATCAATTCTTTGTGTTTCTATCGCTCGAATAGCAGCCATAACACGTGAAGATCGGCTGACTACATCTTGGATTTCAGACATTTTTACTGACCAATAAATTGGGAGGAATTAAATACAATTTAAGCGCAACTATAGCTAAAGCTAGCTTTATAATATTACATCTTTCAGACATCAAGGGCAAGGGGTACAGTAATAACCGTCCAGGAGTCTTTAACTTCTTTGACAGTTCCAAACACAGAGAATGGGATTCCCACATTTTATGACGCTATCAATAAAAACTACCATTGATTTTTGGGATTATCTTGTTGCTTGGAGTTGCCTATTGGATAGGAACAAAAGTTGGGTTACCTGTTCATTCTCAATAAGCCAAGGAATTTTTCACTATTTGAGTAGGGACTGCGATATCTGTAACGCTTTCCCTGTCTGAGGGTGAGTCGGCTTGTCACCCCCTCAAACTCTTACCCATAAGCCTGTCTTCCATAGGTTGGTCAAGGGTCAACTATTAACCTTCAACCTGCAACCTCCAACCTCCAACCTGCAACCTCCAACCTCTAATCTCCAACCTGCAACCTCCAATCTCCAACCTCCAACCTCCAACCTCCAACCTCCAACCTCCAACCGCTAAAAGCTGTGCCATTGTAGTAAGATGGAGAAAGTAAAGAATTGTTAAAATCAACGAACCATTAAATTCATGGCTATTTTTCGTCAGTATATTGCTCCCCTACTGGCACTACTAGGCTTCTTAATTGCTCTGTTGGCAGTCAGTTCTCGGATCTTTTTACCAAACGATATGCTAGCCCCTGCACCGATTGAAGACGTTGATGCTGCCAGCATTCAAGCACCAGTATTCGCTCAGCTGGTTGTTAACCAACATTTTCCGAAAATTGGTGAGTAAGCCATTGTTAGCAGACTACCAGCTACGCCTGGGAAGGGCACGAGAACGGGCAATTTTGGTGAAGTTCATGGAATTAACTTACCAAGAGCTTTTTCCGGAACAAAATGATTTTTCTCACCTGGCGAAGACTGTTAAACAGTACTTTTCCAGAGAAACCCCCCTGTGGTGGGTTACAGTAGCAGATGGGAAGGTTTCTAGGAAAGGTTATACTGCAACTCATCCCTTGCCGGTGGGTTGTCTGTGGATGGGCAATGGGGTTGATCAGGTAAATGGCGATCGCTATGGCTATATCTTTTTACTGTACGTCATGCCAGCACACCGCCGTCAAGGCATTGGTTCAGCACTGATGCAGCACGCTGAAGCTTGGGCAAGGGCAAGAGGCGATCGCCAACTTGGACTACAGGTGTTTCAATCGAATCAAGTGGCTTTGAACCTTTACCAGCGACTGGGTTTCCGCACCCAATCTCTGTGGATGATTAAACCATTGCACAGAAAATACTAATTTATGAAACTAGTAGAATCAGGCAAGATAAGGTAGGTTATCAGGCATGTATGACGATGATGATCTGAGTGTACTGGATAATACGGCTTTACTAGAAAGCCCTTTAGATGACATAGAGCCGATTGAAGATGAGTTAGACGCATCCAAACCTGATCCAGAGGAAATGCTGGCTCTGTTAACCGCTCCGGAAAGTCAGCAACGGATGCTAGCAGCTCGTGCCTTTTGTGAGTTGCAAGATGAGCGGGCAATTCCCCATCTGATTAACCTGTTAAATGATGTTTGTCCCTTGGTGCGGGTAAGTGCTGCCTATGGTCTCGGGCGCAATCCCAGTCCCACAGCAGTAAAGCCCTTGATTGAGCAGCTAACCGTTGATTGGAACGGTTATGTCCGTAAAGGGGTTGTTTGGGCATTGGGGAACTGTCGCGATCGCCGTGCTTTAGCCTCTCTAATTGATTCGCTCAAAACGGATATTCCTGCAGTGCGTTTGTGGGCAGCTAGTGCTCTAGCCCAAATGGCAGAGTTAGATTATGAAGAAGTAATCGCATCAATTCCGCCCTTGATTACGGCTTTAAGGAAAGACCCAGTAGCAGCAGTGCGCAGTAATTGTGCTTGGTCTATCGGGCAACTGTGTCGGGAATTGCCCTCCAATGCGGTTTACGCTGGTGCTATTGATGCTTTAATTGAAGCAATTGCTGATGATGAAGACCTAGGGGTAAAAGAAGACGCGAAAGCTGCCCTCTTGAAAGTGGGAGACCCCCGTGGACTTCAGATGATTGAAATGATCGAGATGGAAGGGTTTTTGTAAATGGGCTTGTTATAGCCCTGGGCCTCTCCCCACACTCTTCTCCCTCCCTGTTCAAGCCTTATGCTTTTAGCGCCTCTTGCGCTACACTAGCCACCTGCTCAACACTGTCATTCGCTAATGTTTCTAGGACTGCCCTAGCTTCTTCTCCTCCCAGATGAAGCAGTGCTTGTACTAACCGGTAACGAATTTGCCAGTCGGAATTAGTGGCAAAGGGAATCAACAGAGGCACAGCCCGGGGGTCTCCCAATTCTCCTAAGGAACTAATGGCGGCTGTTTGGATTAAACTGGTATCGGATTTGAGAGCGTCTTCTAAAAGTTGAAATGAACGGGGTTCACCTAGTTCCCCTAAGGCAGCAATAATACTAAATTTAACGATCCACTCAGTGGTTTGGTTATAGATTTGCTCTAAATCATCATAGGCTTCGGTGAGCTTTAAGGCACTCAAGGAATCGGCTGCTGCTGCCTGAACATCAGGTTCTGGATCATTGAAAAGGCGATCGCGTAATAGGGTCAAAGATAAGGTTAAATCCTGATGACCCAAGGTATGGAGCTGGCTCACTGCCCCATATCGAATCCGAACATTGTTATCTTTAACCAAGGGTTGAATTAGCTCAAAAGCCACCGATGGTTCCAGCTGGCGTAGTTGGTTTAATCCACTAATGCGCTGGCCAAAATCCGATGAATTCAGCAGCTGTTCGACAGATTCACGAGTAACGCTCATGGGTAATTGCTCAATATCTAGCCAAAACTCAACTTACCATGTTAGTTGTTCACCGTGAACACTGTTTGAGATAGACAGTTCCCTTAATTCGCTAACTCAGCTGCCATGGCGCGGACAATATCCCCAGAGGTCAGAATTCCAATCACTTGCTCTGCCTCATCTGTTACTGGTAAATGGTGGATTGATTTTTCCTGCATCAACTTAGCTGCTTTCCGTAAGGGTTGATCGGGTTTGATGCTCATGGGATGACCAGTCATTACTTCCCCAGCGGTTTGTCCGAGTGCTTTATGGAGTTCTTGGTCATAACGGGCAGGATTTTCTAAGTAAATCACGCTGTCGAGAAACATTATATAGACTGGCGGTTCTACTCCTGTCTCCTGCCACAGCAAGTCAGCTTCTGAAATCACTCCTACCAATTTGCCTGCTTCGTTGACCACTGGCAAGCCACTGATGCTTTGTTCAGCAATAATTTTGATGACTTCCTTAATCGGTGTTTGGGGCTGCACCACGATCGGCTCGCGGGTCATTACTTCAGCAACAGTTTTGGCCATAGTTGGGTTTTTAAGGGTTTTCAAGTGTTTGCCAGGTGATAACTCTATTCTCCCACTGCCCTAGTCTAGAAGGTGACAGCAGTCTGAAAACTTTATGGTTCATTAAGCTTTGAGCGTAAGCTTTGACCGCAGCAAAGGGAGCGTGAGGAGTCTTGAGGTTAAACCCCATCCACCCGATAGACAAACCCTTCTCATCCAGAAAAACGATCGAGCCAACCCTCCAAGTCGGCCATACTAGAAAACGCGATGTTCCTTTGGAACCGCTTCGCGATCGCATCTATACTAATTCAGTTCTGTCATCGCAAATGCCTCCCATTGTCTCGATATTGATTCTGACTTTCTGCTAGATTACACGACTTGGCAACTTGAGGAGGTGACAACAATAATACCAAAAAATTATATATTAAAACAGAAATTAATTGACTCTGGATTAAGAAGGCAAATAATCCGGAAAAAACTCTTGTTTCATCCGTTCACAATATTGACAGATATTTTTATATTGAGATACGCGATCAATTATCATACTCTTGAAAGGAGGTAAAATGATGTTTGCAATATAACCATAAGCCGTTGCATCTAAAGTTGTCGGTTTATCCCCCATAAAAAATGGGTTATCTGCTAAATAATCAGACAGGGCTTGAAAATCAGCATTAATAATTTCACAAATTTCCTTCTCGGAGTGACGACCCATTCCCTGTTCATAAATCTGATTAGAAATGGACTTTCGCACCTGTTGTAAAAACTGTTCCGATTCTGGGGTCGAGCTCCCAGCAAAGTAGAGATTCGTTAAGGTTTGTTTGAATACTTGCCAGTTTTCTTCAAGGTTAATACGAATATAAATCTCTCCCCAATACGTATTTTCTTTCAGCATTCGCCGAAAAGCTAAGGATATTGCTTTTTCTGTTGAGGTCAAATCGCCGTCAGGATCTATGCCCTCTTTTTCCTTAAGCATCTCGATAATTAGGGTGGAGTCGCCGATCAGTTTTCCTTCATAGTCTATAAACGGAATTTTGCCTTTGGGAGCTTTAGCAAAGTCCTTAGGAATCTCGATATCGTAAGCAATATTAGCTATACGCAGCCAAGTTTCTAATTTAAGACAGGGTGGACTCATGCTCGGTAATCCCCATAAAGGTGGTGCCTTATACAAAGTAATCATTACAGTAAATTGGGTTGGATATTACCAATAACTATTATAGCAATTATACGACTTGTGATGTAAAACTTTCTATAATATATTTATTGACATGACCTCATTTTTTACATTTCATATTTTATTTTTCAACTAACTCACGAACTATAGAGGCTAAACGCTTTCCACTATCCCTAATCGCAAGACTAGCTGCTTTTTGTTTCATCTGTTCTAACCTAGTTGGTGACTTGAGTAAAGCCAGCACTTCCTGTTCTAAGGTTTCGTGAGTCAACTGGTCTTGACGAAATACTAAAGCAGCACCAGAATCCTTAAAGCTAGCTGCATTAAAGGCTTGATGGTCTTCCGCTGCATAAGGGTAGGGAATCAGAATGGCTGGTGTTTCACTTATGGCTAGCTCCGTTAAGGTTCCGGCACCAGCACGGCTAATGGCTAAGTTTGCCCGTTGCAGTAATGGTGCCATCTGGTCATAAAAGGGCATAGACAGGTACTGAGGATGGCTCAGGGTGTTAGCCTCTGGGTCTTTTTCTCCAGTTAAATGAACAATCCAAGCACCAGCTTCAAACCAGAGGGGAGCACATTGGCGCACTAGTTTATTCACTGCCACTGCTCCTTGGGAACCCCCAACCACCACAATCAAGGGTACCTCTGGTGGAATCGGGAGTTCCAGTGCCTGAGTCTGTTGAAAACTATCCCGCACTGGTGTACCAACGGTTACAGTTTGAATCCGGGGTAGGTACTTGGAGGCGGCTTCAAACCCTAGGGCTACGGTATTGCAAAAGGGACTCAGCCACCGGGTTACTTTTCCGGGAATAGCGTTAGATTCATGTATAATGGTAGGTAGACCCTGCAACCGTGCTGCCATAATTGCAGGTCCAGCAATGTAACCTCCAGTGGTGAAGACACCATCAAATTTACCCTCTCTCAACAGTTGCCGCACTTGCCAAATTGAACTGACCAGGCGGCTAACGATGCGCAGAGTACCGAGACCGAAGCGTTGTTGAAAGCCTTCTACAGCAATGGTGTGCAGGGGATAGTCTGGTGGTAGCAACTCATTTTCAATGCGGTCAGGAACACCTAGCCACTCGATAGTGTAATTGGGTAAGTGTTGGGCTACTGCGAGGGCGGGAAATATATGTCCCCCCGTACCACTAGCGGCAATCAGCAATCGAATGGGTGACTTAGACACGGCTATTGGTCTCCTTGATCAATTGGGTGAGGGACGTTTGACTTGGGTTAATGGGAATCGGGAATCGGGAGTCGGAACCCACCCCTAACCCCTCCCAGGAGGGGAACGGGAATCGGAACCCACCCCTAACCCCTCCCAGGAGGGGAACGGGAATCGGGAAGTCGGAACAAATCCTTGCTGTCTGGACTAGACATAGGTTATCAAACTAGATTTGATATCATTGGTGAAACGTTGATGGTTGATTGGTTAGTGGGCTTACTCCAAAGGATTACCGTTTCTCCAATCACCAATTATCAATTACTAATTACTAGTTACTAGTTACCAGAATTACCAGTTACCAGTTACCAGTTACCAGTTACCAGTTAACGATTACCAATGACCAATCCAGCAACCTTACTGCAACGACTATCCCAGTCTTTTACTACTAAAGTCAAGTCTATTTCTTTGGACTGGTCAGTATTTGTACTATTAACGGCAGGGTTGACCCTCGGAGTTCCTCTGAAAGCCCAAGCGGACAGTCCGGAAACCGCACCGCCTCAGCTTAAAGATACCCTCAGCCAAATTGATCGCTTCGCCAATAGCAAGGATGTTGAAGGGTTGCTGGGATTCTATGGCGCTAATTTTGCTAACTCCGATGGCTTAAGTCGGGATTTGATGGGAGAAGCGTTGGTTCAATTGTGGCAGCGCTACCCTCTGTTGAATTACCGCACGGAACTGACGGATTGGCAGCAAGAGGGCAGCGCAATTGTGGCAGAAACAGTGACTTATATTACTAGTAACGTACAGGATGCTAGTAAGACCAAATTTGAATCGACTTTGCGATCGCGTCAGCGCTTTGAAAACCAAAAAATTGTCTATTCAAAAATTTTGGCAGAGCGATCGCAAATCACATCAGGAGCCAATCCTCCCAAGGTAACGGTGAAGTTACCAGAACAAGTGCGTATTGGTCAGCGATTTAATTTTGATGCCATTGTCACCGAACCCCTTGGAGATGATTTGCTGCTGGGAGTAGCTATAGAAGAATCCGTCAGCCCACAGCGCTATACTAATCCCACTGATATTGACCTGGAATCTTTGGCTGCCGGGGGAATTTTTAAGGTTGGCCGAGCCCCACTGTTACCAGAAGACCGCTGGATTTCAGCCATATTAATTCGGGGGGATGGCATGATTATGATTACTCGACGGTTACATGTGGTTGAGTGATTAGGTTTGAAGGGAGAAGGGAGTCGGGAGCAGGCAATAGGCAATAGGCATGCTAGCAATAGGCAAGATGGAAAAAATAATCTGTACCTCATCGCTATAATAAACGCTATATAGCTTGATTTGAAGGGAGTTGGGAGTCGGGAGTCGGTAATAGAGCAAGAGAGGGAAGTGTGGGAAGTGTGGGAGGTGTGGGGAGATGGGGAGATAATGAAACAGCCCTGGGGTTAAGCGCTGGCTTCCTCTAGCATGCATGCCTATTGCATGCATGCCTATTGCATGCATGCCTTTTGATTCAATCCCCTATTGCTAGCATGCCTTTTGCCTTTTGCCTTTTTATTCAATACCTGTGTTTACAAGCAAGATACAAACACCCTGATTGTGCAAGGATTTCTAAACTTAAACAAACCAGCAGGTTGGACATCCCACGATTGCGTTGCTAAAGTGCGGCGTCTGCTACGGCTGAAGCGAGTAGGCCATGGAGGGACCCTTGACCCAGCTGCTACGGGGGTTTTACCGATAGCTCTGGGTAAGGCAACCCGACTGTTGCAGTATCTGCAGCAGGATAAAGCCTACAAGGCTACCGTGAGACTGGGAGTGAGGACAACTACTGATGATTTGGAAGGAGAGGTGATTGCTACTCAGTCTGCAGCCGGGTTGACTCTGGAGTTGGTCAAGGGTTTATTGAAACAGTTTGAGGGCAAGATTCAGCAAGTGCCACCAATGTATAGCGCTATTCAGATCAAGGGTAAACGGCTCTATGATTTAGCCAGAGCTGGTGAAGTGGTAGAGGTACCAGAACGAACGGTAGAGGTTGAGACGATCGAGGTTTTGGATTGGCGTGGCGGGGAATTTCCGGAAATTGATTTAGCGATCGCATGCGGCCCTGGTACCTATATTCGCTCCATTGCCCGGGATTTAGGAGATGCTCTCGAAACCGGTGGTGTGCTGGCCGCTCTGACTCGTACTCGCAGCAGTGGCTTTGATTTAGCCGATAGTCTGACATTAGAAGAATTGACCCAACAGCTCGAACAAAGCCTATTCAACCCAGTGTCCCCTAGTGTAGCTTTGGGGCACTTACCCTCTTTAACCTTGTCCGCTG
Organism: Moorena sp.; assembly: GCF_982860115.1. Lineage (NCBI taxonomy): Bacteria > Bacillati > Cyanobacteriota > Cyanophyceae > Coleofasciculales > Coleofasciculaceae > Moorena > Moorena sp. The sequence continues at coordinate 19,066 of NZ_CEYLVT010000063.1, read as the reverse complement.
ATCAAGCCCGTCGCTGGTGTTTAGGACAGCGTATCTCTGGGGATGATACTCTAGTTGAACTCTCGACCCCTGAAACCTCCACAAGCCCTCTGCAAGTTTACCACGAAGATGGCAGTTTTTTGGGTATTGGTAAGGTTATTTCCTCAACCTCTGGGGTATTGCTTGCTCCTCAAATGGTTTTTGTTTGAAAATGGCAAAAAGTAAATCGGGCACTGTTCAAGACCTGGTCACAGTTCAGGAAGCTGCTGAAATCTTGGGTGTCTCTAACATCAAAGTACCGACAAATCGGCAATGCCGTCCCTGTTAATTTGGCTGACCACATTGGACGATGTCTGATTGCGATGTTACAAGAGGAATTCGACCCAGAAACGATGCAGACCTGTTAAACTTTGGCTTTTGCCCTGACTCACCCCAATTTTTTTGAGAATTAGTCAACCAAACATGATATTAATAATACTAGAGATGTGACTACAGTATGACTGTACAAACCCAAAAACTATCACCGTTGAGACTAATACTAATAGTATTAATATCGTTAGTATTAGTCGCTATTTTTGCCATAGGAGCTACCTTTGCCCTTTCAGGAGAATCGTTGATGAAATTTCCAGGAAAACAACCCACGAATATTGGGATTCAGTCCTCAGGGCAATTAGCACCTTGCCCAAATACCCCTAACTGTGTCAGTAGCTATAGCCAAGATGCCGAGCATGGTATTGAGCCTTTAGCTTACAACTCTACCGCTACCGAAGCAATGGCTAAGCTTAAAATTGTGATTGAAAACCTAGAACGCACACAAATTATTGAAGAAACAGACAACTATCTCTACGCACAATTCACTACTCCTTTAATGGGGTTTGTGGATGATGTAGAGTTTTTGCTCGATGACAGTTCTAAGGTAATCCATGTTCGCTCCGCCTCCCGTTTAGGAAAATCAGATTTGGGAGTTAATCGGAAACGGGTGGAAATAATTCGAGCGGAATTGAGCTAATTTGTAAGCATTCAGCCGTCAGCTGTCAGCCGTTGGCCGTTGGCCACGCTACGCGAACAGCTTAAAATAAAATTGAAAGTCTGGGGAAAAGCCCATAAGCTTTGTGGCACAGGCTTCGACGCTGGAACCTAACCTGTGGCTGATAGCTGATAGCTGAAGGCTGATAGCTGAAAGCTGAAAGCTGATCGCTGATCGCTTACCTATTACCCAATTGATAATTTGGGTCGAATCACTCGAAAGTAAAGAAAACTAGTAAGGTACAACACATTCACAACAATTAGTAAGCTTTTACCTATCCAAGAGTCAATCATAGGGAAACTAACAATTGTTGCTACTAACACCAACAATTTTTCCACTGTGGATACGGTATGACCATGATGCTTGGGATCCCAGTAAGAGAAAGGACTGATAAAACGATAGTTACTAAGGGGAAAAAAGTGGCGGTGAGCATCATCGTTGTGAACTGGTAAATCTAGTAAAGAGTGCAGTATCATACTTAAACATAGAATTTCCCAAAGTTGCCATCCCCAGTAATGGCTGATGATAACTCCGCAAAGGGCTAGGGGAAGGGAATGAAAGGTAGCAACAAGGTTTTGCCAAAAGGGTAATTCGTAGGTTTGTGACCAAATCTGGTACTCTGGTTGACGACGAATTAATTTTGCCCAGATGTAAAGAATAAAAATTGGTAAATCGGGTAAGATAGCACCAATTGTGATGGGTAAAGCTGCCTGAAGTTGAGCCTGGTGATTCAAAACAGCAAGGTTAATAATGGCGTGGCTAGGAGTATTCAAGGGTTAGTTTGTTGATGAATTTGGTTGAGCGATATTGCTTATAATTTTAAGGCAAGAGGCAAGAGGCAAGAGGCAAGAGGCAAGAGGCAATAGGCAATAGGCAATAGGCAAGAGGCAAAATTAAAGAGGGATTTAAGGGATGCCGTGCTATACGGTATAATAATCAACCATTGATGTCAATCTCTAGACTTATAGCACTACGCATTAAGGTGTTTGACATTGATAAAAGTAGCAAAAGGTGTTTTAGTAAACTTTTAGGTGCGACCCGTGGCGAATTGAATTCTTAATAGGTCAAGCGCACCTTTGCCTGTTGCCTGTTGCCTGTTGCCTGTTGCCTTGCGCGTAGCGCTATAACAACCCATTCCGCCTGATCAGTCAGGGTTAATTACTGTGTTGAATTCAACGTTAAAGTCAAAACGAAATTCAAGGTTAACGTCAAAACCAAATCAGCGTAAGCATTCCAACTCTCCCCTCCAGCGGCTGATTGGTTACACTCAGCCCCATCGTTCCTTAATCTGGAAAGCGATCGCATGCTCAATCCTCAACAAAATCTTTGACTTAGCCCCTCCGGTCTTGATTGGGATGGCAGTGGATGTGGTAGTCAAACAACAAGATTCCTTGATTGCCCATCTAGGAGTAAGGGATATATTTAGCCAACTGGTATTCCTGGGATTCCTGAGCTTGATTGTTTGGGGATTGGAATCCGCCTTTCAATATGCTTACGAACGATTGTGGCGGAATCTGGCTCAAACCATTCAACACGAATTGCGCTTAGATGGTTACTCTCATCTGCAATCGTTGGAACTGGCGTATTTTGAAGATAGTAGTACCGGGGGATTGATGTCTATCCTGAGTGATGATATCAATCAACTAGAACGCTTTCTCGATATTGGTGCCAACGAAATTCTCCAGGTAGCCACAAGCATTATTACTATCAGTGCGGGCTTCTTTATCGTTGCTCCCAATGTAGCTTGGATCACTCTCATCCCTATCCCCTTTATCCTCTGGGGTTCGATTACCTTTCAACGTCTGCTTGCTCCTCGTTACGCAGCAGTTCGGGAAAAGGTAGGGTTACTCAATGGACAGTTAGCAAATAATCTAACTGGGATTACTACCATTAAAAGCTTTACAGCAGAAGACTATGAAGCTAAGCGGATAGAGTCACAAAGTCTAGGGTATCAGCACAGTAACCAGAAAGCGATCGCATTTTCTGCGGCCTTTGTCCCCTTGATTCGGATGTTAATCCTATTTGGCTTTACCGGCATTCTGCTTTACGGTGGTAAGTCCGCAGCTGCCGGGGAACTAGCAGTAGGCACCTACAGTGTCTTAGTTTTCATGACTCAGCGCTTGCTTTGGCCATTAACTCGACTGGGTAACACCCTCGATCAGTATCAACGGGCGATGGCATCCACTACTAGGGTAATGAATCTGCTGGATACCCCGATTGCCATGCACTCTGGGGATACACCATTGCCTAGGTCCGAGGTTAAGGGGGAATTGGTATTAAATAATGTCACATTTGCCTACCGTAATCGCCCCCCTGTGGTAGAAAATCTATCCCTCCACATCCCCGCCACCAAGACTATCGCGATAGTAGGTTCTACAGGGTCTGGTAAAAGTACCTTAGTGAAACTGTTATTAAGACTATACGAAATCGAAGCAGGTTCAATAACCCTTGATGGGATTGACATCAGACAGCTCAAGCTCAAAGACTTACGCCATGCCATTGGTCTAGTTAGCCAGGATGTATTTTTATTCCACGGCACAGTAGAAGAGAATATCACCTATGGCACCTTTGATGCCACCACCGAGGAAATAGTCGCTGCCGCTAAGACCGCAGAAGCCCATGAATTTATCATGGAACTGCCCCAAGGCTATGACACCATTGTCGGAGAGCGGGGTCAGAAACTATCTGGAGGACAACAGCAACGAATTGCGATCGCACGAGCACTATTGAAAGACCCCCCAATCTTGATTCTGGATGAAGCCACCTCCGCCGTTGATAATGAAACCGAAGCCGCCATTCAGCGCTCCCTAGAAAAGATTACCCAAAATCGCACAACCATTGCGATCGCTCATCGGTTGTCCACAGTCCGCAATGCCGATTGTATTTATGTAATCGAGCAAGGCAAAATAGTAGAGCAAGGACGACATGAACAATTGTTAGAGCAACAGGGAATTTATGCCATGCTGTGGCGGGTACAGTCTGGCGTGAAGAAATAGGAGTCTGGGAAGATGGGGAGATGGGGAGATGGGGAGATAGGGAGATTTTTATTAAGTTCGTAGGGTGGGTTAGGTGCGGCCAGGATTTTGAGGAATTACCAATCAGTTTTTATCCGCACCGTAACCCACCTTCTTCAAATTTCGCCCCTGACTACTGACGCTTTGTAATTAATTAAACCCAACAAAGCTAGTGCAAATGTTGGGTTTCGTATCTGTTACGGTCGATGCCCGGTATTATCCGGGGCACCTCCGCTTCAGAACCGTACGTGCGACTTTCACCGCATACGGCTCCTGGGTAGTCTCTCCTTATTTAGGAGTGCAAAGAGTGTATTTGTTGATGGCAGCTCTGGTGAACTGCTACGAGATTCTGTGGCTTCCAATTGTCGTGGTTTCCATCGGTGTGATGGAGGTGTACATCTTGGTTCCCCATGAATTTCAATCCACAATGACCACAGGAATGGTTTTGCCTTTTCAATGCTTTTGAGGTAGCGTCGGAGTAGAGTTTTGAGTCTCTTTTACTCCAGTAGACTATGTCACCGTCAAATGGTGATTTGTCCCCTTTTACGTTCGCGTGTCGATTTTGCTCGTATCCCACTTTTGGGAATGCGTTATTGCATAATTTGTTGGCTTCATGTAGGCTAATCTTCTTTTCTTTTCGGAATTTTCGATTAGCAGCTTTATTCATGAACCATAACTTATTTTTCCCGCTGCTCATATCGCAGTTTTTGTGGTAGTTGCGCCATCCGCGAACTATGGGCGCTAATTTCAAAGCTTTTACTTCGGCTCCATAGTTTGAGCAGTTGACTATGGTTTTAACTTTCTTACGGAGGTTTTCGTAATTATCCACTGAGGGCGTGCTTGAAAACTTTCCGTTGCTTTTGACTCGAAAGTGCCAGCCTAGAAAGTCAAATCCGCTTGTCGCTCTTGTCACCTTAGTCTTTTCAACGCTTATTTCCATTCCCCGTTCTGTTAAGAATGCCTTGACAAAGTCAAGGATAGTGCTTGCATCGTCTTGAGGTTTAAGGATGAATACCATGTCGTCTGCATATCTGAGACTTGTGTGGATATTCTCTATACCGTTTAGGGCCACGTTAGCTAATAGAGGACTTACCACGCCACCTTGCGGTGTGCCTTGTTCTGGAAATTCCGGTGATACCCCTGCTTTGAGACATCTGAACACTCCTTGTTTTATAATATGGGGGGCTATTAGTCTTTCCATGATACTGGTGTGGTTGATACGGTCGTTCGCGAAGCGTGGCCTACGGCCAAAGCATTTCTTGATGTCTAGTTCTATGACTCTTTTCTTTAAGTTGTGCTTAGCTTTGCTGTTAACCTTTAAGTGGGAGAACAGTCGTCTTTGCACATCTTGGGCATTTCTGCCCGGTCTGAATCCATAGCTGTTTGCGCTGAATGTGGCTTCGTGGGCTGGTTCCAGCGCAAGTTTTATTAGACATTGCCATGCTCGGTCGGCTATGGTTGGTATCTTTAGCATCCTAGTCAAGCCATTCTTTTTCTTGATGGGGACTTTGCGTAGTCCATTATGGTGCCAGTCGCATCCATGTTGGTTCAATGCTTCTACCAATTCCATGCGTTCTTGGTAATTGAGGGATGACTTTCCATCAATACCAGCCGTTTTTTTTCCTTTATTTAGTTGAGTGACTTGACGTACAGCTATGAGCTGTGCTGCGCGGGATTTTAGAATCAGTTTCTGAAGTGACCTGGCCTTTTTGAGGTCTCCTGCTCGAACCGCTTTGTACACTCTCCTCTGTAGGCGGAATAAGTTCTTTTCGTGGTTCTTCCACGGTTCCTTTTTCCATGATTCGCTATGTTTAACCATGCGTCTAATCTTGCTCTTCGTTTGGTTTGTGTACTCTGATACCCGCAGGCAGTTGTAAGCCTGCATCCTACCCGACAGTGGGGATTAAGTTTGACATAACTTACCGTAGGTTCGACCGGTCTACAGACCCATTATGCTGTCGTTTTTACTTGTTCCGTTCGTTAGATTGTTCTGATGATTTAGGGCAATCCAATTCGCCTATTCTCCTCCCAGGAGATTGCATATATCGGATTGTCAACTATGCGGGAGTTGAGAATCGCAGACTTAGGTTGAGACGCTTTTTTAGGATTTTCGTTAATCTACCCATGTCATCTTGCCGTTACCGCCAGTGTGGGTTTATCAGTCTGCATTCCCTCTGATTGCGGCCTGTCGCCAGCTTCACTCTGCTAGGATGTCACCTGCTCGGTGTGGCCAGGTAGGCTGTCACTTATCTCCTAAAGGGGTCGGGTTTTCACCGCCATCCAAAACGAACAGTTGTAATTTTTGGGGTTATCCCCGCGAATTATCTGAGTCATACCCCTCTATTCTCTAGAGGCTCCTACTCAGAACAAGCCGCACCAACCCAACCTACAGGCTAAGGCGCACTTTATGCATGTTAAGAGTCTTTCCAACCAATGACTAATTTGGCGTACTTGATTTCTCCTTCCATATGTATCTCTGGGTATTTCTCATCCAGTTCCATCAAGAATAGTACAAAGGAGCGGGATTGAAGCTTGGCAGAGATATCCTCGAAGACTTCACTGACCCAGAACAGCTCATCTTGGTCAATGGCATTGAGTATAGCCTTAGCCGTTATAAGATCCGAACCAATTACCTCGGTTAATTTTTTCCCGTAATCGGTGACTCTGGGATCGTTTACGTGTAGTTGAATCCTCTCTTTAACGAGCCGCTTGACTTCTGCTATTTTGCTTTCCAGTAATTTAGGATTGTGGTTAGTCATTAGTTGGGAGTCTTTTTGAGATTTCTTTGATACTAGATTTTGAAGTGCGGAATGTAGATTCTGATCACCTTCAACAGTAAACCTTGGCCAAAAGGCCACGCTTTCGGCAAAGCCGACGCTGCGCGAACGCGAACAACCTTCTAACCTTAAACCTTCTAACCTTAAACCTCCTAACCTTCTAACCTGCTAACCTTCTAACCTGCTAACCTTAAACCTCCTAACCTTCTGCTAACTATAAAAAAATAGCCGTAGAAATTATTTCCACGGCTGGCGGAAATCCACACTAAGTCGATTTCACTACTTATGTTATGTGACTTTGTTCCATGACCAGTCCGATCATTATCCTACTTGATTAGACCTGGTCTTATAGCTAGGGGGAAAACCCCCCAGCTGCTTAAAATCTTAATCCAGAATTAGGTACCTAGTCAAAGTACTAATCACTTCGCCAGGCATGCCACTCGGCTCAAGAGGAGTCCACTCATAAAGTTGTGCGTAGCCCTGGTTATACAGGGAATAGATGGTATTCATTACTGCCTTACGAGAGCCCTTTAACCTGTGCTCAACCGGTTCTTTCTTCCCGAAAAAAATCTGAGAAGTATTCCCCGGAATTAGATACTCTGGATTATTGTCAGGATTCGGAACAAAGTCTGTAAACATGATTAACAACTTCAATCGTTTTGTATACTATAATCATAATTATTATAGTTTTATTTGTCAAGAGGTTTTATAATTTTTTTTTTAAGCTATCAGCTAATGCGCTACGCGAACAGCTATCAGATTTTGAATAAGAAATGTAGCGCGGTATTGGGGGTTATATAAAGCTACAAACCTTTTATTTAGCAGTAATAACTGTTAATTAGCATCTGAAATAGTCACTACGCGATTCTCTGAAATAGACGCTACGCGAACGCTTTTTTTACATTTACTTTACCCTAGAGTAATTATCAATTTTGTGAAAAACTTTTGGGGTGCATCTCACTGTCTTGATGCCGCCGCTCATGGGGAGCGTATGACAATTACCCTTAATAAAAATCTCCCCATCTCCCCATCTCCCCATCTCCCTATCTCCTCACCCTCTCCTTTTTTTAGAAATATGAGATGCACCCTTCTTAAGCCTAATTGTACTGATTGCGTCCAGCCATAACACCACCATCTACATCCCAGACCGCGCCAGTCACCCAACTCGCTTTCTCAGAAAGTAGATAAACAACAGCTTCAGCAACATCTGTAGGTGTTCCTACTCTACCAATGGGATGGAAACTATTGAATCCTTCTAAAGCAGAATGGACTTGTTCTTTGGGGATGAAACCTTGGTAAATGGGAGTTTCTACTACCGCAGGAGATACCGCATTAACTCGAATATTATGTTTTGCTAGTTCCATGGCTAAATGTTGGGTTAGGGAGTGTAAACCAGCTTTAGCCATAGAGTAGGCAGAAGACGGAGTAGCTTCTATCGCTTGTTTCGCCCACATCGAGCCAATATTAACTATTGCAGCAGCTTTGCCATTCTTAATCATATTTTTGACAATCGCCTGAGTGATGAAAAAGGTTCCTTTATTAATATCCAAGTAGAGGTCATAATCCTTTTCTTCATACTCAATGAACGGTTTAGGGAGAAAGACTCCTGCTGAATTTACCAGTAATGTGGCATCGCTATGATTGACATTTAAACGATCAATTAAAGCATTCCTCATCTCTGGATCAGAGATATTAGCTAACTCACCCACTACCGTTCCATATTCGCTAAGTTCCGTTACTGCTTCTTCCAGTTTAGGCTGACGTGAACCAATTAAAACCGCAGCACCACCCTGCTGAAGAATTAATTGAGCAATCGCTTTACCCATACCACTTGTGCCACCAACAACAATGATTTTTTGTCCGGCAAATGCTTGTGTCATGATTATCTCCTGAATTGATTGATAGATTGATTTGCATTTAAATTACCTACTAGAAGGTAGTTAATAGACTAAAAAAAATTATTCCTTTATTAGCGGTCAGCTATCAGCGGTCAGTCGTCAGCCGTGAGCTTTTAGCTCACGCTACTTGAGGTGCCGTCAGCTTATTTTATTCAAAACCACCTCAAGTAGCTTAGCCAATGGCTGTTCGCGTAGCCTGCGCGTAGCGCTTAAGCTAATGGCTGATAGCTGATCGCTGATCGCTGTTCGCGTAGCCTGTGCGTAGCACATAAGCTAATCGCTGACTGCTGATAGCTTCTCTTTCAGACATGCACCAGTAATCTGATCAAAAGCAGCACTACTATCTTCTGCAACACGGGCTAATAATTGCGCTCCTTGTAACATGGAAAGTAGCATTTTTGCTTCCACTTCCACCGATTGGCTACACTGCCAAACCTCGGTTTCACAGCCACGGTGCAATAGTCTAGCTAACCAAGATTCAGTGACAGAAAAGAAACTTCTGATCTCTGCTTGGATGTCAGAATTTAAAACACTCAAATCTGCTGTCAACATTCCACACAAACAAATTTTATTGTCTTGCAAACCATCTCGATAGAGATTCACAAACTCTCTCAATTGTGCTTGTGGTGTTGTTTCCTGTTGCTCAATCTCAAGACATTTCCGTGCGAAGTTTTTTTGGTATCGTTTCACTAATTCCTTTACCAAATCATCCTTAGCGGGAAAATGGTAATGGATACTAGCTTTACGGATACCTATTTCTTTGGCAATGTCGGCGTAACTAAAGGCGCTATACCCTCGGTTGCGCACCATTGATTGAGCTACGTCTAGGATTTGTTGAGCAGTTTTCTGTTTCATGACTTTATACTACCTACTACTAGGTAGATTTGTCAAGTACTTTTTTGGAAAGGGAATCGGGAATCGGGAATCGGGAATCGGGAATCGGGAGTCGGGAGTCGGGAGTAGCGCTATTCAACACTTACGGCGGTTTGCATAACTATCAGGTACACAGGATTGTTGTCCCTGTTCCCTGTTCCCTGTTCCCTGTTCCCTGTTCCCTGTTCCCTAAAAACCCAGAACGAAAGTACCTAACAGCAATTGCAAACCGCCGTATGGGATTAAGTATTCCCAGACCTCATGGTTTTTGGGACTTGAACTCCCAGGGCTAAGGCTCTTACTCCCATATAACAACACATAGCCAGCCATAAGATTTGACTACTGTGGAACCACCAAGATGCTACAGCGACAGGGAGAAAACCAACAAAACTACCGGTTACAACACCTTTGCGAAGCAGAGCTCCTTCAGTTAAGCCCAAAAAATACCCATCCAACATAAAAGCCAGGGAACTCAGTCCTAGAAAGGGAAGTAGCCAGAGAAGATAATGGTGAAGTTCGTCAATTACCTCCCCATGATTGGTCATCAACCCAAACAGAGGATCTGGCAGGAAGACAAATAGAGAAGCTATGCTTAGTCCTATGCCCAGGCTGCTTGCTCCAGATAGGCGCAACAGAGAAGGAAATTTGTTGGTCAAGCCTTGACCGCGAAAGTTCCCTGCTATACTTTCCGTAGCAAAGGATAATCCCTCAATAAAGTAGAAGGTGATGATCATCACCTGCAACAGTAAAGTATTGATAGCTAGCACCATCGTCCCCAAATAAGCACTCAAATCAGTAAAGGCAGCAAAGGTGATGGTTGAAGCAATAGAGCGTATCCAGATATTTCCATTCAACTTAAAGGTCGATTTTATGGCCTCTAGGTCGAACATCCTGTCTACTAGCGCTAGCATTTGAGGATAGCCATTTTCTGTAGCTATGAAAATCATCCCCATTAGTAACATCAGATACTGACCAGCCGCCGTAGCAAATCCAGCCCCTGCACTTGCCCAGCCCCAACGGATAATCAGCAGGTAATCCAGTATGATATTCGCTCCATTGCCAATAGCTGACAACACCAATACTTTGGTGCTCTTTTCCCGGCCTAGAAACCAGCCGATTAAAACCAAGTTGAGTAGGGTTGCGGGCGCTCCCCAAATCCGAGCATCAAAGTAATCTTGTCCAGCAGCTTTAACCTCAGGTGCAGCGCTGAGTAGGCTAAAGCCAATCTCTCTAAGGGGATACTGTAACAAAATAATGAGTAGTCCGAGGGCTAAAGCAATCAAACCATTACGTAAAAGTACTAGAGTAACGCCATCTTGGTCAAAGCGTCCTTCTGCTTGAGCCGTTGGTCCGGTAGTGCCCATGCGCAGAAAGTTACAGTTGCGATAGACCAAGTTGAAGATAACTGTAGCTAGAGCAACCCCAGCTAAATAGTTAATATCTGCTAAGTGTCCTAAAAATGCGGTATCTACTAACCCTGCTAAGGGAATCGCGATGTTGGAGACGATATTGACAGTCGCTAATCGCAGAAAGCGCAGATGAAACGTTTCAGTATTGTCTTTGGACATAAGGGGTGTTAATTACCAAAATCTGGCCAGAATTGTTGACTGTAAGATTTTCTTTTATTCTCACCATAAACAATTTTTGGCTGATCCTGTTGATTTTTGTTTACAATCTCCTATAATTGGATTGGGTGCTAATTATGAAAGTTGCTAGTTATAGTCATAAATTGTATCTCTTGATACTAAAAACCTAAAAATTAGTAGATCTCACTACTAATTTTCAGGTTTTTGAAGCCATTTTTAGTTTTTAGTTGATAGCTAAAAAGTCAGCTTATCCATAGAGTTGTTAGGTGATTGTAAACATGGAACATTCTCATCTCACTATCATCTTACCCGATGGTTCATCTCACCCTATTCCCATATACTTTACCAATACAGGACAAACACTAATCTGTGGGAAAACAGTAGCAAAAACTACAGGCTATCAAATTTACGATTCCGAACTCAGGCACACAACTACTGAATTAGCTAATCTAAGTTATTTAGATGCAGAAGCTCTAGAATTATACTACCGGGGGATCCCGATCCAATTAGTAGTCGAGAATTGCGATTACTTAGATACAATTATTTTGTTATATGAATCACATCTCCCCAGCCAAGAGGAAAAACAATGGTTTAGCAAGCAACTAGCTAAACACTCTATTCTGGATCAGCAAATAATTAAGGGACTCAAGAGTGTAATCTCTTCTTTTTCTTCCCATGCTAATCCCGTCGCTATTTTAAGTTCTGGATTATCCTATCTTTCCGGAGAATCTTCTTTGCCTTTACGGAATCAAGGCGAACAGTCGGAAGCAATCTTCAAGGCTCTTGCCATAACTCCTATTCTGGTAGGGATGATCGTACAACATGTTAAACAGCAGCCTTTGGTATTGCCCCAAGACGTTGGCTGTGATGGACAAAGTTATGACTATATCAATAATCTCCTGGGGATGATCTGCGGTTTCGGTAACGTAACCGATGAACAACGCTCTTTGATGGATAAACTAATGGTGTTGCATGCAGACGCTGGCTTGAGTCCCTCAACATTTGCCGCCAAACAAAATATTAGCAATGGTACGGGAATGTGGAGAAGTTTAATCTCGGCCTTAAACGCCTTATCTGGAGACAAACATGGGGGCGCTAATTTCAGGGTGTTGCAGATGTTTCAGGAAATTGCTGCTGCTGATGGAGACCTAGAAGACAATATCAGAAACTATATCCAGCAATCCCTGGCTCAAAAACAGAAAATCCCTGGCTTAGGCCATATTGAATTCAAAGGGATAGACCCTAGAGCCAGAATTCTCGGCAAAATCTGCCACCAAATGGTTGAAGAAGGCAAGGGAGATACCTTCATGCATATTGCTAAGGAAATGCATAAGCAAATAGATACTATTCCTTACTTCGATAAGATTAAACCAAACGTAGATTTTTATTCTGGTGTTTTATGGAAAAATCTAGGAATTCCTGATCAACTGATGATAGTTATGTTCTATTGCAGTCGCATTGCTGGTTACATCGCTAATATTTGCCTAGCTACCGAAAAATCTACAATTGTTTTCCCTAATCAAGCTTATGTAGGAAAAACAAATTTATTCTTTAATGATGTTGAGCCAAGCACTTCAGGAGTAATTCCGTTATTCCCTGCTCTTACCGCAACCCTTGACAGGTAAATGCTGCCCAATACACTGGGTGTTGAAATGGTAACTCCTGTTTGTTAATAGTTTCCAGCCAATCGAGGGACTTTTTTAGTCCCTTTTTCGGTTGAATTAAGCTTCCCCACCTGGGTTTACCGAGGTGGGGATTTCTATAGCTAATCTGGAGAAACACCTCCAGACGAGATTTCCCCTAATGTTAAGAATTAATACGGCAATAGCAACACTTAGTCATAAAATGGTATATAAAAAAATTTGATTTATGCTGTGACTAAACCTCAAATCGCCATTAGAATTTCTCCAACCCTTTTCCGATAACTCAATAGCTGCTAGGTTGAGCAAACTGGTAGGTCAAAGACTGATGTGATGGTTGATGCGATCGCGCTTATACCTGGCTGCACTGAAAACAATAGAAAAAGAATTTTCAGGTAGTATCTGGAATTCCTTCGCAAAGCCTGGTAGTAACACATAGATAACCAATGAACACTACCGATTGCTGATGAAGTATCTTCGACCTCGAAGGGCTTGCGAAATCCTCGGAGTATCAGAGAAAACCCTAAGGAATTGAGAGCAAGCAGGAAAAATTAAAGCCAAATGTATCTGAAAAGATTCCCATCACTCAGATAATGGCTGAATTTGAGACAAGGTTGGTGGAACGAAAGGCTGAAATTAGAGGGAAATCAGATGTCAAGTAAGCTTATTCTAGAAGAAACTCCTAACACTAACTCTGCTATATCAGAGTTAGTGTCTGCTATTCAAGGTTATACTCATGCACTTACTACACTTGAAGATACTAGCTCGCCATCAAAAGAAACAGTTCTAGAAGTTTTGACTGCTCGTGATACAGTTCAAGCAGAATTAACCAATCAATCACAGATTCCTACAGGAAGCTTGATTAAGGTTAACGATCTAGATCACCGATTAAAGCAAGAGACTAATAAGATTACCACAGTAGATATAACTGAATTGCATGCTATTTTGAATCCTAACGTAGACGCTTGGTGGTGGTTTCTTGAACCTCCAAAGCATCGATGGGATTATCTGGATTGGCTATGGAAAATTCTGACAGTTGTATTTCTCACATTGTCTTTGAGCTTAACCGTAGACATTGCCTCACGCTTTCTGAGTGGTGGACCAGATAGCTTAGGGGCTTTTGTTGCTGCTACTCAGAGCGTCCTGACAATATTTGCTGGTAGAACCGCTTTCACAAAAACTGGACAGGAGTCAATCAAACGTGCTCTTACCCGTTTCAAGATTCCTCACTATTTTTGGGAAGAAGTAAGTTGTGGCATTGCCTTCAGTCTTTTACTAATTTCTGTTACCGTTCGTTTGTTGTTACCTGAGATTGCTATTGTTTATGAAAATATTGGTGATGGATACAATAACAATAACAAGAATACTCCGGAATTTGCTGCCGCCATATCAAGCAACGAACGAGCACTCCTCCTGAATCCTGACTACGTTGAACCTCATTATAACTTAGGAGAACTTTATGAGAAACTACAAGACAAGGAAAAGGCTTTAGATGAATACCAAATTGCTGTCGAAGATGACTTTGATCGTGCTTATAATAAATTAGGAAGAATGTATATTATTGACGAAAAATATTATAAGGCTAGTTCTTTGTTACTAAGAGGTATAGAACTAAATACTGATAGCGAAAATGATACTGATAATACTGTTACTCCAGTCATATCCAAATTATTGAAAAAACTGGGTTTGAATTCGATAAAACAAAATACGTCTACCGACGATGAGAAAGTGAAATACAATTTGCGGAAAAACCTGGGGTGGGCTCGGCTAAAACAAGAGCGCTATGCTGAGGCAAAACGATATATCAAGGATGCTATTAAGTTAGATAATAAAAAGGCACCAGCTTACTGTTTGCTAGCTAAGGTATTACAAGCTGAAAAAAACAAAGCATATGAAAAAAACACGGAAAAAAGAATTACGAAAAATTGGATATATTGCCTTGCATATGCCTCCTCTTATAATATAGATGAAGACCAATGGATTGAGGAAGCTAGACAGCACTTAGAAACTCCCTTAAATCTAGGGAATAATCAAGTTATTCCCGATGAATTACATCTAGAAACTGTGGAGATAGGAACTGTGGAGAAAGCTGAGGGAGTGGGTGAGAGCATCCTCTTACGTGGTAAAAGCGATCCCATTGCTGTATCCAAAGATGAACCGCTTTATTCTGGTGACTTACTAAGAATAGATAAGGGAGCTGATGTAGTTATTAATTGCGACTACAACAACAACAAAAAGAATCACAAATGGCATATACCTGAAGGTATTTGGGTGGGCGTCAATAATGGTTGTCGGCAACCTAAATCCATTGAGTAAATCTATCATTTAGATGTAGGGTGGGCAGTGCATCACACCGAGTCATGTGCTTGCCATCGCCAAAGTACCCACTGCCCACCCTACAATTAATCACTTTTTATCTGTGCTTCCACCTCAACTAGAGCAGCCAGGATCCCAGCGAAAACTGTGCTAGCCATAAACCAGCCTAAGGATTTTCTCTTAAGATTCCCCTTTCCGGTCTGCTTGTGACCAAGCCAGCAACACCTAAATTCAAGCCACATCGGCACTGAAAAGTTCCAATTGCTTGGGTTTGGTAGCACTCACTTCCACTTTGTTGAGAGCACACACAATAGACCGTCCAACATGGTGAGAGACTGCTGGAGGAAGTGCATTCCCAATTTGACGATACTGGGCAGTTTTTCCTCCTACAAACTCCCAGTCATCGGGAAAGTTTTGTAGCCGAGCCGCCATGCGCAGGGTTAATCGGGGCAATGCATCAATCGGGGTTTGGGAACTGGGCGGAGAATTGGCAATGCCTTTACCATCGACTCCCAGTTCTGCCCACTTTTTCTTGGCTCGTGTCGGGCCAAGGTCAGCCCCCCCATGCTTCTTGGAGCCACCAACTAATGTGGGAGCTATCGCTTGTGCTTTACTCATCCATGCCTCTGCCCCAGGCCAAGCGTCAGAACCCATCAAATCTCCAATCGTGTTAGCGACAGTTGGAGGTTCAGGAATAGGTTCAGGCCATTCAAAAAAAGGGACATACTCTTTTCTGAGGGCAACCAAAATAAACCGAGGACGGAGTTGGGGCACACTATAATCCGATGCATTCAGTACCCGCCACTGCATGATCATCCCCATCTTCCGAAACTCAGAATTTAATGCCGTTCGGTAGTCGGCAAACTTCTTACTGGAAAAGCCTCGCACATTTTCCAATAGTACAGCTTTGGGTTGTACCTGATGAATTAACCGTAGGGCATCCGGAAATAAATCACGCTCATCATTCCCCCCCTTTTGCTGCCCCGCAATAGAGAAGGGAGGGCACGGAACCCCTGCTGCAAAAAGGTCTACATTTTCATAGGAAGAGCAGTTTAAGGTGCGGACATCACACAATTGGGGGTTCCAGCCAGAACGATTGTTCAGAAGCGTTGCATGGGCATACTTGTCATTATCAAACACGGCCAGGTGCTTAAAGCCAGCCTGTTCTAAGCCCAATGCCATTCCCCCAGCACCCGCACAAATTTCTATAGCAGTTAACTGTTGTGTCACCTCTGCCTCCAGTTATTGTTCAGATATTGGGTTCAGGTAAGAGCGAACGCGCCCCGCGTGACCTACGGTCAATCGCATCCGTGAAGGAATAACCCTAAATTTACACTACACGTTACACTTGTATGAGCTTTATCAAGGTTAAACAATTTGGACGCCAAACTCGAAAAGCTCTTTAGCACCCTTGATTCTATCAAAAACTTTGAATCCCGCTATGGCAAAGTAATTCGAGATGCGATGGATTACGTTATTGATGGTGAGCGAATGGGGCGCACTCGACTTGCAGAAGTAGAGAAAGCGGAGAAAACGATTTTCGGAATAAAAGTAGAAGCTTATCTGCGCCATGAGTTTAGATGGAAAAGAGGAAGCAAATTAGATTTCTACTTGATTGAGATTGAATTTGATTCAAAAGCAACAATTGGGAAAACGTGGATGATACCTCCTGAAGCAATTGGGGAAATATGCCTCCTGACACGCATCAATGAAGACGAGATGTTTTTCCAAGCAGGGCTTCTGAGAGCCAACCCAGATATGTTGACTAAAGGTAGTAATCAAGACAAGAAAAAAAGTGTTTCCGCTGTGGGTAAGCAACACATTAAATGGCTTATACCAAACGGGGAAATACCAAAACTCTCTGATTTATAACTAATATCATCTCTGGGGGTAGTGATTGAAAACACTTTTATCTGCTGGTGATAGAAGTTTTGGAACACCTAAAGATGTGCTGGGGTCTTCCGTTTGAGTAAAAAAAATACCAATTCAAGTAGGGTGGGCAAAGTTATCTTATCTAGAAGAATCATGTTAACCAAAATGTTTTTGCCCACCCTACAAGCTACTCCCTTACCTCAATAGGGAACGCGCACCAAGAGAGCGATCGCATTCAACCTTCAACCTAATAACCTTCAACCTACTAACCTTTAACCTTCAACATTCTGCCTTCAACCATCCAAATCCCCTTCCATCACAGCAGCGATCGCATCTTTAGCATTATCTTGGAATTCCTTGAAATTCACTTTACCTAGGAACCAAATTGCCACTATCATCCCTGCGGATTGGAGAGCAAACACGACACCATAAGCCAAGACAGGGGTAGAAAAAATGGCTCTACCTACATCAAGGATCACACCACCGCTGGCTACTGCTATGCCTCGTGCCATAGCTTGCGCTAATCCCCACGCTCCCACAAAGGTACCAGCCGCTTCTGCTGCGGTTAGGTCTAACATCAAACTGAGAGCCCCTGTGGTAGCGATACCAGCAGAGAAACCAAATAAGAGTAAGGTTCCCTGGAATAGCTTGGCATTTGCGGTAAATCCTGACATAATAATCAAGATAAAGCAGATAGATACTGCTAGACAGCCTAATTGAGTGGTTTTGCGCTTACCCAAATTGGGAATTAGGAAAAACCCAGTGGCGCTCAAGCTCATCAACATCCCAATCCCCCAGTAGCTATTAAGTAGAGAGGTTTCAGGAATTGACATATTAAAGACCTCTCCCCCATAGGGTTCTAGCACTGCTTCCTGGAGAAATAGGCTGATGGTCATGATCACCAAAAAGGTGAAAAACAGGCCAGTTTGGGGACTAGCCGTTAATAGTTTTAGGGATTGGCCCAAGGTAATCTGGTCTTCGCGATTCGCTAGGATAGAACGGGAAGAATAGCGGGAGTATTTTTTCTCGATTCCAAAGGTAGCTAATACTGCTAGCCCGAACACCATTAAAGGTACAAATAAAAACAGCCCAGTAATCGATGACCGCAATACTTCTAGGGATGTATCAATATTATCTAATCCCTTCAGCAAAATTTTGCTGCTGATGCCGCCAATCGCAATACCCACAGTCATCATTGACCAGATAATACCGATTAATTTGCCACGGTTATCTTCATCAGAAATATCCACTAATAAGGTAAAAAACGTAGTGGAACTCATACTGAGGGCTAGACCGTATAAAGAAAAAACTAGAGCCCCAAGAGCGACCCAACTATAAGCTGGAATTGACCATGTCCAACCTCCAGCCCCTTGGACGACATTGCCCAATTGCCAGGTGATTTGTACCGCTAAGGATAGGATAATCATAAATAACCCGCTTCCCATCCAGACGTAACCAGTACGGTGATATCCAAAGACGGGTTTAGTATCCGAGAGCTGACCAAACCATACCCGGGCTGGGGCAACAAACAGCGAAATGGCTAGAAGGCTCCCGGTAATTGAGGCTGGAATACCTAGCTCGTCGATCATCACTCGATTGAGCACTCCTAGGGTGAGCACTGCCAAGATTCCTAATCCCATCTGGAACATACCAAGCCGGAACATGGTAAATAGATTAATCTTGGGAAGTGTTTGGTGCTTTGCTGAGGAGGGAGGCTCAGACTTGACTACATTACTGGTTTTCATCGGTAGAGTTTCAGTTTAGTGTGGAGAGACAGAGGGAATCGGAACCCACCCCTAACCCCTCCCAGGAGGGGAACGGGAATCGGGAATCGGGAATAGTAGGAAAGAGATCTGAGGATTGTTTGGTGTTATGACAAATCAGCATTGGGTTTCATGATCAATTGGAATATGTTATAGGTAAATGCTATAGCTAAATGGCTTAGATCAAATCCGTAAATGGGTTATCTTGATGGGATAGCTTGATGCGATTGGCCTTGGCCTTTGGACCACGCTACGCGAACGCTCTATACTCCCGATTCCCGATTCCCGATTCCCGATTCCCGATTCCCGATTCCCGATTCC
>NZ_CEYLVT010000062.1:0-33696 GCF_982860115.1 Moorena sp. | reverse complement strand
ATTCCCGATTCCCGATTCCCGATTCCCGATTCGCGCATTCTAAATTCGCGCATTCCCTAGTTCCTAAGTTGCCAACTTCGGCCAAATTTGATGAAACTTATCGAAACAGCTGTCCGGTGGCGACACGGAACATTTGTTCTGTTCTGCCTCCTAGCCCTATGTGGCATCTTAGCCCTATTCCAGCTTCCCCTAGAACTGCGACCAGGAGGTGATACCCCAGAAATTACCATTAGCACCTCCTACGCTGGAGCAGGACCGACTGAAGTAGAAGACCTGATTACTAGACCGATCGAAGAAGCCGTCGAAGAAGTTACAGGGGTTAAAGAAATTACCAGTAACTCTCGCCCTGGACGCAGTCGCATTTCTCTGGAATTCAATTGGGGAACAGATATTGATGCTCGCTTAGTAGATGTCTTGAGCAAATTACAGCGAGTGTCCTCTCTACCCCCAGAAGCAGGAGACCCCTCTGCTGAAGTGGTCAGTGGTGTTAGCAGTCCCATGATGTGGATTGTTCTAATGCCCAAACAAGGCGATGATTCTGACCCAGACCATTACCGTGACTTGATTCAAGATGTGATTGTACCCAAGTTACGGCAAGTGGAAGGAGTGGGTCAGATTATTACTCCTGGGGGACGGGAACGGGAAGTGGAGGTGATTGTAGACCCGAAAGCCTTAGCTGACCGGAATATAACCCTGTCTAATGTAGTCAATGCTTTGCGCACTAATAACCGCAATATTCGGGGTGGACCGATGGTAGTGGGAAGACGGGAATACCGAGTCCGCACCGTCAGTCGCTCTGAGGATGTGAAGGAGTTGGAAGGGTTTGTGTTGCGCCGAGACCAATCAGGAACTGTCTATTTGGGGGATGTAGCTGATGTCGAAATTGGTCGCAAGCTACAAAGTACGGTTATTGTAGCAAATGACGAACCAACCGCTGGCATTGGTATCGAAAGACGAATTGGTAGCAATGTCCCAGAGATATCTAAAGGAGTCAGAGCAGTACTCAAGGAACTGGAAGCCCAACTGGAACAGCAAGGGGAAAGTGTCCAGTTCTTAATTAACTACGACGAAAATGGCTATATTAACCAATCTATTGCCTTAGTGCAGCAAAATTTGATCATGGGTGCGATACTAGCATCCCTAGTATTGCTGCTGTTTCTCGGGTCATTGCGCACCGTAGCAGTAATTGCCCTCACTATTCCGACTACTATAATTACCGTCTTTATTGTCTTAGCCTTACTGGGTCGGTCTCTGAATGTGATCAGTCTGGCAGGATTAGCTTTTGCGGTCGGAATGGTGGTGGATAATGCCATTGTGGTGCTAGAAAATATTTTCACCCACATGCAACAGGGAAAAAATCCGATCCGAGCTGCTATTGACGGTACTCAAGAAGTGTGGTCAGCTATGCTAGCCTCTACTCTGACTACCGTAGCAGTCTTTGCTCCCATTGTTTTAGTTACAGGGGAAGCAGGACAGCTGTTCTTTGATATTGGTATTGCTCTATCGACATCGGTATTGTTTTCCCTGTTTGCAGCTCTGACCCTAGTTCCTATGCTATCGGGACTGTTTCTTAATCAAGCGGAGGCGCAACAGATTTTGCAGGGGATGGGGGATGTTGGGACCCAAGGTTTAAACCCAGAAAGCTTACACCCAGAACCATTGCGCCCACAGCAGGGAAGTAGGGGAGCCAAAATCCAAAATGTCCTGGTGCTAGCTGTAGTCAAAACTTCAGCAGTGTTTCGAGTATGGCAAGGCAAACTAGAGGGATTTTTATTAAAAACGGTGCGTTGGTCTCTTGGTGGGAAACGGATCGGAAGGCGTTTGGCTGTGTTGTTGATTCCTGTAGTATTGCTCTTTGTCAGTATTCGGTTACTTCCCCCCATGGATTACCTACCAGAAGGGAACCGTAATTTAATTATGTGGTTAACGGAACCCTTTCCAGGCACCAGTATTCCAGAATTCCTACGGCTATCTCAACCCGCCAGAAAGTTCTTGGCACAGCAGCCGGAAATTGACAAAACTGTGGTATTAGCAAACTCCACATGGAAAGCAATTTTCGTCCTTCTCAAGCCAGAGTTAGCTACCGGTAGGAATCTGGATGACATGGTGAATCGGATGGGAAAGGTAAAGTCTAATTTCCCTGGTTATCGCTTTGTGGTTGCCAGGCGCATTCCCATTTTTCGTAATCCAGGCAAGTCCTATACTGTCCGTCTGGTAGGACAAGACCTGGATCAATTAAACCAGTGGGGTCAGGATATTACTAAGCAATTGCGCCAACTGGATGGTGTGCGCAATGCTCGTTCCAGTTTTGTTACTGGTGCGCCAGAATTACAAGTAATTCCCAATCGGGAGCGACTAGCAGAAGTGGGCTTGTCAGAAGCTGAGTTAGGGAGAGTTGTTGAAGCTGCTCTCGGTGGCATTAAAGCCTCAGAATTTGTGGATGGTAAACGGGAGCTGGATGTGACCGTTGAATTACAACATACCGTTGTCAAAACTCCAGAGCAGTTGCGTCAGTTAGCGATGTATACTCCCAATGGTCGGCAAGTCCAACTAGCGGATGTGGCTGAAGTAGTAGATACCACCGGACCCGATACCATTGAGCGAGTGGATTTACAGCGTTCTATTACCCTAACCGTTAATGTCGATCGCTCAGCTCCCTTAGGAAAACTAGTTCAACAGACAGAGCAGCAAATTATCAAACCCTTCCGGCAAACCTTACCTGCTGGCTATCGTGTCGAATTAGCTGGTTCGGCAGATTTGCTATCAGAAACCTTAGTTCAGTTGGGGTCAATCTTTCTTCTGTCTTTAGTGATTACCTATCTGCTGCTAGTAGCACTCTACCGTTCTTTTCTCTATCCCATCGTAATTATGGCAACCGTACCGATAGGATTAACCGGAGCCTTGTTGAGTTTGGTGATAGTGAACAGAATTCCTGGTGTAGTAGTACCGCTGGATATGATTACTGGGTTGGGATTTGTGATTCTGACTGGAGTTGTGGTGAATAATGCCATCCTTTTAGTAGACCGAGCCTTGCAATTACAGCGAGAAGGGATGGATTACGATACATCCTTGTATAGAGCTGTATGCGATCGCTTACGACCAATATTTATGTCTGCTGGCACTACAGTACTAGGAATGTTACCGCTAGCAGTAATACCAGGGAAAGGAGCTGAATTATATCAAGGGTTAGGGATTACCTTGACTGGGGGATTAGCTTTGTCTACATTACTGACACCTACAGTAGTTCCAGCATTGATGGGATTATTAGTAGACTTTAGGGGTCAAAAGCCGAAACCTTCTGAGGTGAATAAGAAGGAAGAATCCCGTGAAATGGTTAGAGTGGATTAATCCGGTTAGTCGGGAATATCAAGGTTGTTCGCGTAGCGTGGCCTTTGGCCAAGGTTGTTTGGTTGGGGTGCATCTGACTGTCTTAATGGAAAGCGCGGTCTTGGGGAGGCAGTTGCTTAATAATGGAATAATTTTAAGAGTTTTGTGGAATAGGCATCTTGCCTGTTCAAGATCTAGTGGAATAGGCATCTTCCCTGTTCAAGATCTAGTGGAATAGGCATCTTGCCTGTTCAAGATCTAGTGGAATGGGCATCTTCCCTGTTCAAGATCTAGTGGAATAGGCATCTTCCCTGTTCAAGATCTAGTGGAATAGGCATCTTCCCTGTGGCTGATCTTTTTGGGCGGGCAGGATGCCCGCTCTACGAATATTCAAAAGAAGATTCAGCAACGCCCATTTGCCCATATCCCTATCTCTCCATCTATACTTTTAGAAAGTTACAGCCCTACCAAATTTGATTTGGAGGCAAAATCAACTTAACTGCCTCAGTTCTGTTGGAGCCAGAGTATTAAGTTGTATTGTTGACAACTAGAGACATGAATGCTGGAAATACCCCTGGTTATCTCCTCAAGCAGATAGAGTCAGCACTGTGTCGTGCTTTTCCTAGTAAAACTAGATTAGAAATGATGCTACGACATCAATTCAGTCAAAATCTGGAAGAAATTGCTCGTGGTGAAAATTTGACTGAAATTGTTTACAAAGTAGTACAAGATTTCAATACTAGCAATAGTTTAGCAAAATTAATTAAGAAAGCACTTAAGGAAAATCCCAATAATGCTAGCTTAAAGGCAATCAAGGAAAAATTTGAAATTACGACTAGTTTAGTCAACCTATTGCTTCCTTTAGAAAAACAAATCATCAAGCCAATGCAACAGGCTTATAGCGCTTGTTGTTACGATAAATTAGGGGATAATCGGGAATATGAAATCCCTGATAATTTAAATGATATTCTAGAAAATTTGGATAATATACCTCAACAAAATGATAATGAAACACCTATTATAGAATTTGTTGCTCGTTTATTAATAACTGGACATATTCCCAAACCAATTGCTGAAAAACTCAAGCAATGGTTAGACGAAAACGATTCTGCTGCTCAATGGGAACGTCTAATAAAAAAACTAAATTTTCAACAAGATGATTTGTTATTAGATGAAGACGGAACAGTACTTTTATCGGAAAATGAATTACTGCCGCCTAGACATTCTTTTGATTCTAACTGGCTAAATGAACTTGAAGCTCCTGAGGGGACAGTTAAGCTTCGCTCTAAATTCTACCTGCAGCGAGAAAACGAAGCTAAATGGTTAGATAAAGTCTTAGGATGGGGAGAAACTATCCGTGTCAAAGGTGCTCATCAGATGGGCAAAAGCTCCTTGCTAGCTCGTATGCACCAACAGGCTAAGCAAAATAGTCAAGCTGCACTCTATCTTGATTTTCAGCGTTTTGACCAAACGTTTTTATCCAGTCTAGACTCCCTGTTACGATATATAGCCGCTCGCATGACCAAGCACTGGCGAACTTCCCGTTCACCAGACTCCTATTGGTCTAGTTCCTTGGGAGCAAAAGATAAATTATCTGATTTTGTGCTTGAAGAAGTTCTTGAAAACACTGACTTCCCTATTCTACTGATATTTGATGATGTTGATATAGTTTTCGATTATGACTACAGAGATGACTTTTTTAGTCTAATTCGAGCTTGGCATAATGAGCGTGCTATAGAAGAGCAATGGGAAAAACTCAACCTAGTTCTAGCCTATTCCACGGAAGCATTTTTATTTATTCAAGATTTAAACCAATCACCCTTCAATGTCGGTATCTCTATTGAACTAGGAGATTTGAGTCGTTCTAAGGTTGAGGAAATGAATCGTAAACATAATAGCATAGCCCGGTCATCTGGTGAAATTGACTCCCTGATCAATTTACTAGGAGGACATCCATACTTGTTAAGAATGGCTTTTTATACAATGGCTACAGGGAGCATCAGGGTACCAGAATTTTGTAGAGTAGCAGGTGATGATGATGGTCCATTTGCAGAACACTTATCTCGATATCTTAGGCAACTTGAAGCATGGCCAGATTTGCGACATGGTATGCAAGACGTTCTCAGAAAACACAAATGCACGAATAACGAAATTTTTTATCGGTTACGGAAATCAGGATTAATTCTGGGACACAGTCCTGATGCTGTACAGGCAAGATGTCAGCTTTATGCACAATATTTTGAAACGAGACTATGAGTCATGAATTCTGATCACAACCCGATCCAGAGTAGCCCAGATCCAGATTACTATGTAGTAGGCGGAACGTTAAAAGTTTCAGACCGTAGTTACGTACCCCGTGCTACTGACCAGCAACTTCTAGACAATCTGATCAACGGAGAGTACTGCTATGTACTAACCACTCGTCAGATGGGCAAATCTAGTTTGATGGTACGCACCGCAGCAAAATTAAAGGAATTTAATATAGGTAGTGCCATCATTGATTTAACCAGCATCGGCACTTCCGTTGGATTGGAAGCTTGGTATCTAGGGCAAATTCGACGTATTGTAAGACAACTGCGTCTACACTTCGACTATGAGAGTTGGTGGAGAGAAAATGCCAGCTTTAGTGAAGTAGATAGATATTTAATGTTTATCTCAGAAATATTATTAGAGAAAGTTTCCTCCTCGGTTGTATTATTCATTGATGAAATAGATTCTACCCTTTCACTATCCTACACCGATGACTTCTTTGCTGCTATACGTTCCCTCTACAACGAACGTGCGATTAACTCGGAGTTAGAGCGGCTAACTTTTGTGCTTTTGGGTGTAGCCTCTCCATCGGATTTAGTAAAAGCTGTTGAACGGACTCCTTTCAATATCGGCAGGCGTATTGAGTTAAACGATTTTACTTTGGAGGAAGCTAAACCTCTTGCGGCTGGACTGGCACCAGGATCTGACCAAGCATTCAAGCTACTAAAGCAAATAATCAATTGGACAGCAGGACATCCCTATCTTACCCAGAAAACTTGTCAAATTGTGGCACAGTGGGCTAAAGAAAGTTGGGATACTGCTCAAGTAGATAAGATTGTGGAAAAGCTTGTACAAGCAACTTTCTTGACGAAGCGTGGTAAGTACAATGATAACAATTTGCATTTTGTAAGAGAACGTCTTTTAAGAGAATCACAATCAGCAGAATTACTTAATCTTTATTCTCTAATCAGGCAAGACAGAATTATAAGTAATAAAGACCGAAATTTAACTCACGCAAGACTAAAGTTGATCGGTATAGTAAAAGCTAATAATTCAGGAATACTTGAGGTAAGAAATCGAATATATTATGAAGTTTTTAATATAGATTGGCTCAATAACAACGGAGTCACACTAGAGGATAATAGTACAGGTTTTATAACCCTCAATCAACCTACCGTAAATAATAATTATATCAACAGTATTGAGATTATTAAAGATCATTCAATTACTAGTTCCGCCAAGTTAGTGTTAACTCGACAAGAGTACCACAATCGTCAGGCATTGCTTGCCAAAGTCAAAAACTATTGGGTTAAAGGTGTTTTAGAAAAATCTTTATTTAACCAAGTGCTAATTGAACAGGGACTAGAAGAACGGCCTGATGCAGTTACTAACCCTTTGAGCGGGATTCTAGAGATTGGGAACTCCTCACCTAAAGCACTCCCAGAAGGGACTAAGGTAATTGATATTTTTGACCAAATTAGTCCAGGTCGGACGCTGCTGATATTAGGTGAACCAGGGTCAGGTAAAACCACAACGTTACTCGAACTAACCCGTGACTTAATTGCCCGTGCTGAGCAAGATATTGATTACCCGATTCCTGTGGTATTGAATCTATCGTCTTGGGGATATAACAGGCAAAATATTGCTGGTTTGCTCATCGAAGAACTAAACAATAAGTATGATATTCCTAATAAATTTGGACAAGCTTTGGTCAGGAAACAGCAACTGCTTCTGCTCTTAGATGGTTTGGATGAAGTCAAGGCTGAATATAGAGATGATTGTATTATTGCTTTGAACAATTTCCTTTACCAGTACGGCGCAGATCTTGTCGTTTGCAGCCGGATCAAAGACTACCAAGCCCTCTCTAACCGTCTGAACTTTGCAAGTGCGGTTTATTTGAGGTTGCTCACCTTAGAACAAATCTATCATTACCTGGATAGTGTGGGGGCTGATTTTACAGGATTGAGGGTATTAATGATAGAGGATAGGGGACTGGAAGAGTTAGCTAGATCTCCTTTGATGCTCAAGATTATGACTTTGGCTTACCAAGGAGTAGCTGTTGAAGACTTGCCTAGAACTGACTTGGTAGAAGAACGTCGCAAACAGCTATTCAGTGACTACATTGAGAAGATGTTTAATCGTCGGCGGGCTAATCAGCAATACTCGAACGCTCAAACAAAGTATTGGTTGGCTTGGCTGGCACAGCGGATTATTCAGGAGCAACAAACGATATTTTCAATTGAACGAATGCAGCCTACCTGGTTACCAAATAGAATTCAGAGGATAGTTTATTCAACTCTATTGAGGTTGGTGTATGTGCTAATTTTTTACTTAACGGGTGGGCTACTTTTTGGCTTAATGGGTGGGGTAGCTTTTGGCTTAACGGGTGGGGTAGTTTTTAGTTTACTTTTGGGGTTGGGAAGTAGGAAAGAAATAAAGCCTGTTGAAATTATGGATTTGGTTCAAATAAGACTAGAGAATGGACTAAATTTTAAGCAAATTATTAAAGGGATACGTAGGCTGAGTGTTGGAGTGATTATTGGGCTAACTTTTGGAGTGAGTTTTGGCTTGACAGGTGAGATGGTTTTTGGATTGGTTTTTGCACTAGTTTTTGGGTGGATAGGTGGGCTTTTCAGTTCTAATGTAGAGTTCAAAGCAGCTCCTAATCAGGGGATATTTAGATCAGCCGTCAATGCGGGGTCTCTGGGATTATTTAGTGGGTTGATATGTGGATTAATTGCTGGAATTATTCATGGGTTACTTCGTGGAATTATTGATGGGTTATCTGCTGGAATTATTCATGGGTTATCTACTGGGCTGATAACTGGAGTGATTACTACTTTGCTAATGAGTACCTTAACTAATGCTGGTATTGCTTGCATTCAACATTTTTTATTGCGTATAATTCTATTCCGTAGTGGATACATTCCGTGGAACTACGCTCGTTTCTTAGATTACGCCACTGATCGTGTTTTTTTGCAAAAGGTTGGCGGTGGCTACATGTTTGTCCATCGCTTGCTACTAGAGCATTTTGCTACCTTGGAACCATGGGAACTAGAATAACGGGGAGTTGATTAATGTTGTGTGCATCTCCTAAAAACTGTTTGAGCCGGTGGTGCGTTACGGGGTGGGCTATTTCAAAGCTGGCGAAAAAGCGGAAAATCACAGCGATCCCACCCCTAACACACCCTACGCAAAATTTACTGAAGCGACATAACGGTAAAGTTGAGCGGTGTGAAAGCATTTTATAACAAAGCTCAACACTTTTGCTTTCACATCCGCTCCAATGCCATGTTAGGCAACCGAAAGTTGGTGGTGGTTGGATTGAGGTATAAAATCCAATTTACAAGATTGCCCACCACTCAAACTTCTTGATGGGCAAATTATTTGTAGAAGGTTTTTCCTTCCTCGACCAGTCCTAAGGTTTGGAGGGTGTCGTTGATAGCATCCATCATACCTAGGTCTTGCAGGGTTCCTTTACCATTTACTACGCGACGCAGAGCGACATAGAAGGTAATTTCCCCAACCGCAATTTCGTCGGTCTTGCTACCGCCAGAAACAATCTTCTGAGCATAAGAGTTTAATTTTTCTTCGATCAAGTCATTCAGGTTCATTATTAGTCTCCTTTGAAAGGTTCCAAATCCTTGCCTAAAGCCCTTTGATTGGGCCTGCACAGTGGCTCTTCGCGGACCGATCCTACCATGAAATGTGGGACAATGCTTACTGTTACATTAATCCAAAAATGCAGCTTGCCAGGGAAGGAGAAAATCATAGGGAGGGCAAGGGGATATTTAGATCAGCAATTAACGCGGGAACCTTGGGATTATTGAGTGGGTTGATCTTTGGATTGATTGGTGAACTTATTGCTGGGTTAGATGGTGGGCTGATAACTGGAGTGATTAGTACTTTGCTAATGAGTACCTTAACTAATGCTGGTATTGCTTGCATTCAACATTTTGTCTTGCGTATAATTCTATTCTGTAGTGGATACATTCCGTGGAACTACGCTCGTTTCTTAGACTACGCCACTGATCGTATTTTTTTGCAAAAGGTTGGCGGTGGCTACATATTTGTCCATCGGGTGCTACTAGAGCATTTTGCGACCATGGAACCATGGGAACTAGAATAACGGGGAGGCGTTTGCTACCATCTGAAATAGCAACCTGATAAAGTCTATGACTCTAGCAATTGCCATTGAACCTGCACCAATAGAGACAGATGCCCATGGTGTTGTACGAGTTGCCAAAACTCGCGTCACCCTAGACACTGTTGTGACTGCTTTTCTTGAGGGATGCACACCAGAGGAAATCGCAGAGCAATATCCATCCCTACAACTACCAGATATCTACTTGGTTATCGGTTACTACCTCAGACATCAAGATGAGGTTGATACCTATCTGGTAGAACGTAAACGTCAGAGAGATGCAATTCAGCAGGAGGCTGAACAACGTTTTAATCCAATGGGAATACGCGATCGCTTACTAGCTAGGCGCAATCAATCCAGGTAATCCCAAATGGCTCGATTCCTGGCAGATGAAAATTTTAATAACCAAATTGTCCGAGGTGTTCTTCGCCAAAGTCCAGATATTGATATTGTGCGTGTTCAAGATGTGGACTTATCAGGAGCAGATGATCCAACTGTTTTAGCATGGGCTGCTAAAGAAGGACGAATGGTTTTAACTCATGATGTTGCTACGATGATTACTTTCGCATACGAACGTATCCAAGCAGGATTATCTATGCCTGGGTTGTTTGAGGTGAGTCGTCGTGTCCCAATCGGGCTAGCGATAGAGGAAATTATCTTGATTGCTGAATGCAGCCTTGAGGGAGAGTGGGAAGGACAAGTAAGATTTCTACCTCTACGGTAAATACGAGTAGTTGCTGCTACCATTACCGTTAAATTACTCAAGTTTCCGAACGGAACGGAGGTGCTAAAATCTCCAATGGTGCGGAGTGACGTGCAACTTAGCTGGGTTTTTAGGCTAAAGACTGGGTATTTTTGTTAACTAGAATAGAATAAACTCTTTTGTGCGGGAAATAGAGATCGCCATGAAAGTAGCCACCACAGCTGTTGAAACCAATCCTATTGTGTTGAGGATGCCCCCGGCATGGGCTATGGATGATGACCAATTTTTTGAGTTTTGTCAGATTAATCGAGATTTACGAATTGAGCGCACATTAGACGGACAAATAATTGTTATGCCCCCCACAGGAGGTGAAACATCTCAAAAAAATTCCAACATTAATTTTCAGCTACAGTTGTGGAATCGCCAAACAAAGCTAGGCAAGGTATTTGATTCTTCTGGTGGCTTTAAGCTGCCCAATGGTGCAGAACGTTCCCCTGATGCTTCTTGGGTCAAAAAAGAGAGGTGGGAAGCCCTAACGCCTCAACAAAGGAAAAAGTTTATTCCTCTGTGCCCAGATTTTGTGATTGAGTTGCGCTCTCCCAGTGATAGGGTGAAGAGTATTAAGGAAAAGATGGAAGAGTACAGGTCAAATGGCGCTCTGTTGGGGTGGTTGATTGAGCCAAATAGTCGTCAAGTATATATTTACCGTCCTGGGGTAGAAGTGGAGCAGTTGGACAATCCAGCTACGGTGAAGGGGGATGAATCAGTGCTGCCTGGTTTTGTCATGGTCATGGAAGAAGTTTGGGAAGGCTGAACAACGCTTTAATCCCATTGGAATACGCGATCAATGATTCCTAAAAAAAAATCGTGTAGGTTAAACATGTATTCAGTAGAGTCATCATGTTCTACCAACTCCTCACCTGGATCATAGCCCTAGCCCTAACCCTCTCCACTACCTTACTACCCATTGCTCCTGCCTCGGCTAACCCAGTCCAAACCGAGAACGTCGAGGTGCAATTAATCAGCGAAGTCATCAACATTCAACCTGGAACCCCTTTCTGGGTAGGACTACACTTCAACATCAATCCCGGCTGGCACACCTATTGGCGAAACCCTGGTGACTCGGGTCTTGGAGCTACCCTGAAGTGGACCCTACCCCCCGGCTTTGAAGTGGGAGACATCGTGTGGCCCTATCCCCAGCGGCTACCCCTTGAGCCATTAATGAACTTTGGCTATGAAGAAGAGGTTACCCTACTCAGCCAAATCACACCCCCAGCCAACCTAGCTACTCCCGATTCTCTCCAACTCCGAGTAAAAGCGGATTGGCTGGTATGTGAATTAAACTGTATTCCCGAAGAAGGCACCTTCAACCTCACCTTACCAATTACCTCTAGACCTCCTTTAGTCAACCAACAGTGGGCACCGGTATTTGAGCAAGCCCGTCAAGCTCTACCCAAATCCTCCCCATGGCAAGTCACGGTCACTATTGAACCAAAAGACTTAGTCCTGCAAGTTGAAGCCCCGGAAATGGAAGAGGCTCAAATCCAAGAGGTGACCTTTTTCCCACATCAAGACGGTATCATTAGCAACCCAGCCCCTCAAAACGCAGAACTTAATCAAGATGGAATCACCTTGCGATTGCAGCGAGGCTATCTTAGGAAACTCGACCCCATCACTGGAGTGTTAGTAATTCGAGAATCCCTAGATAACCAATCTGTAGTCCAAGCCTTCACCATTGAAGCCGCAGTAAGCAATGAAATAGGCAAAACGGCCCCAACCCCAACCCAACCCCGATGGGAAGTGCTGCTGCTAGCATTACTCGGAGGCATAATCCTCAACCTGATGCCCTGTGTCTTCCCAGTGCTATCTCTCAAAGCACTCAACATAGTCCAAAAATCCCAGAAAAGTCCCAAGCAAGTGAGACGGCATGCGATCGCATTCACTGCAGGCATTCTCGTCAGTTTTACCGTAGTCGCCAGTGTGCTATTAATTTTGCGATCGCTAGGGCAACAAATCGGTTGGGGATTCCAGCTACAATCCCCCGTTTTCGTTACCTTAATGGCATATCTAATGTTTGCGGTTGGCTTAAGTCTATCGGGAGTCTTTATCTTCGGTGCTTCCATCATGGGAATTGGGCAACGATTAACCACTCGCTCAGGATACATAGGGGAATTTTTCACAGGAGTCTTTGCCACCGTAGTCGCCACTCCCTGCACCGCACCATTCATGGCAACCGCCCTGGGAGTAGCCCTGACCCAATCCGTACCGATAGCGATCGCAATCTTTGAAATGCTCGGTCTTGGGCTAGCTCTGCCCTACCTAGCCATTAGCTTCACCCCAGGATTGCAGCGTATTTTACCCAAACCAGGAGCATGGATGGAAACCTTCCAACAGCTTCTGGCATTCCCCATGTACGCCGCCACCGCCTGGTTAATCTGGGTATTAGCCCAGCAAACTGGAACCAACGGTTTAGCAGCCGCCCTAGCAGGGCTAATCCTAATTGCTTTTGCCACTTGGCTGCACCAAAAAACCCGCCTACTCCCCCCTCTAGGAAAGCATTTGGGCTCAATCTGCGCCTTAGTCGCCCTAGGATTTTCCCTGAGCTTAGCCCAAATCTCCACCACCACTCCTACTGCACTGACCCATAATCAAAATCAGGGCATCAAATGGCAACCCTATACCGCTGAACGACTAGTTAAACTAAGGCAATCAGGAAACCCAGTATTCCTCAATTTCTCAGCATCCTGGTGCATTACCTGTCTAGTTAATGACCGTGTCGCCCTCAACCAGCCAGAAACCATAGCCGCCTTTGAGTCTAAAAAAATTGCCCTACTCAAAGCAGACTGGACTAATCGTGACCCAGCCATCACCAAAGCTCTAGAATCCTTCGGACGTAGTGGCGTACCCCTTTATGTCTTGTATCCAGGAGACTCAGAATTCACCCAGCCCATTATACTACCTCAGATTCTCTCCCCAGAGCAAGTTCAACGTGCCATCAAAGAACTATAGCAAAGGGAGTAGGGAGTAGGGAGTTGCGTAGGGTGCGTTAGGGGCGGGCGAGCCTTTATTTTCTGCCTCTAAACCAGTGTTAAGATAGCCAGCCCCGTAACGCACCATCGGGTCAAACAGCAAACAAGAGATGCACCCCAGCGGATTTAGGAGTCGGGAGTCGGAAACAAGGAACAAAAATTATCACAATTATAAAATTCAGGTAGAATTTAAGGAGATGGAAAATAACAAGTAACAAGTAATAATAAACAATCAACAATCAGCCATCAAAAAAGATGAACAACTTTCTCAAAGTTAACGGTCAGAAAATTACCACCACTGGATTAGTAGCCCTAGCCTTAATTATCACTGGATGCCAGACTACTCCCCTCAGCAAAGATTCCAAAACTACCAGTCAAGCATCCACCGCAATTGCAGCATCATCACCATTACAGATTGATGGAAAAGCACCAGAATTCACTGGAGTTGACAGCAACAATACCACCCACAAGCTCAGTGATTTCAAAGGGAAAGTCGTAGTATTGGAATGGACTAATCACCAATGTCCCTTTGTCCGCAAACATTACAACAGCGGTAACATGCAGAAACTTCAGAAAGAAGCCACCAGCAAAGGAGTAGTCTGGTTATCCATAATCTCCTCAGCTCCAGGAAAGCAAGGTCATGTCACCCCTCAAAAAGCCAATGAATTGATGAAAAGCAGTAGGGCTAATCCCACAGCAGTGATTATAGACTCCGAAGGCACTATTGGTCGTCTATATCAAGCTCGCACCACACCCCATATGTATGTTATTGATACTGATGGAGTCTTAAAATACATGGGTGCAATTGATAATAAACCCTCAGCTAATCCAGCGGATGTAGAAACGGCTACCAACTATGTCCGAGCTGCTTTGGATAGTGTTATTACTAATAAACCTGTAGAAAAAACAGTCACTCAGCCTTACGGTTGCTCAGTTAAATATAATAGTTAAAGGTGTAAGCAATCAGCAATCAGCTATCAGCTATCAGCTATCAGCTTATGCGCTACGCGCAGGCTACGCGAACAGCATATCCTTAGATGGTCAAATCCCCAGACTTTCTATTATCATTAATCTCGAACTATTAAATTCTACCAAACGAAGTTTATTTTAAGCTGACAACTGACAGCTGACGGCTGAATGCTTCTTGACAAAGAAAGTATTATTCACACATCAATTATATTCGCTGTATTTCTAACAACTTGTAAAAATTGCTCAAGAGTAGGACAAGGATTAGTAATACGCCATGCGATCGCTAACACAATCTCTACCGTAGAAGGTTGTACTGAGCGATACACTACCCCATCTCGACGAAAACGTCTGATCGAATTGGGCAATAGAGCAATTCCCATACCCGCTGCCACAAATCCCAACATCAGTTGGGTTTCATTGGTTACTTGACTCACCTCAGGAGTAAAGCCAGCCTGGTGACAAACACGAATCACCGCCGAATATAAACCACATTGATCAGTATTTAATCCCAGAATAAACGGTTCATCCTGGAGTTGCCCTAGTTGCACCTGTTCTTGACTAGCTAGGGGATGAGTTTCAGATACCGCCAACACCAACGGTTCTCGCAGAATCGTTTCCAGCATCAGTGATTCATCCACCTTGCGAGGCACAATAAAACCCAAATCAATCCGTTGCTCCAACAATGCCTGAAGTTGTTCCCCAGTTGACATCTCCTTCGCCACAATGTGTACATCAGGGAATTGCTGCTTATAAGCTTGAATCGATAGCGGGACAATATCAGCTGAAGAAAACCCCTCAAACCCCAAGATAATCTGGCCAATTTCCCCACGACTAGCGCGCTGAGTCACTTGGACACCCAAATCCACCTGCTTGAGGATCCTTCGCGCCTCTAACACCAACGCTCTACCAGCTTCAGTTAGTTGAATCTGGGGCTTAGTACGGTGAAAAAGCTGTACCCCCAAGCTTTCCTCAAGGCGTTTAATTTGACGACTCAAAGGCGGTTGAGCAATATGAAGCCGCTCTGCAGCTCGCCCAAAATTCATTTCTTCCGCCACAACCAGAAAAGTCTTAAGATGATTAAGTTCAATGTTCGATAGCATCAGTCATACCTTTCGAGGTATCAAGTCCCTCCAAAAATTATATTAGACAAAATTCAAATTACTACCTAAGCTAGTAATATAGAGGTTTTAAATTTTGTGAGGTACAGATTCCCTGGTTTTAGGGAACAGGGAACAGCGGATCTTGGAACAGTGAAAAAAGAAGAGGTAATAAGGACAAAATCCTGGGTAGCTCATTATAATGTAAACCGCTATATAAGCTTCTATTGAGTAAAAACATCAAGTAATTTATAGCATGAACTGCGTTACCAAATTCTAGAATTAGTAAGGGAAATATTAAATAGGTAATAGGTGGTTTATCAAAGTCAAATTTATTTCTCGAAAAACTATAGTTTTAAACTGCCACCAAATTGCTAATTTATTCAACACTATCTATCCAAGTTTTGCTTGGCATTTACATCTAGTCAAATTGCCTCTTTACTAAGATTACTCTTTGCCTAATATTAGGCGTCAACCGTAAACTTTCAACCTGTAAACCTTGGCCAAAGACCACGCTACGCGAACAACCTGTAAACCTGTCAACCGTAAACGTTAAACCTGTAAACCTGTCAACCGTAAACGTTAAACCTGTAAACCTTCAACCTATCAACCGTAAACCTTCAACTAACTAACTATGACCACAGAATTATCCCCCTCAATCGGATTAAAAGAAGCAATCGAACAGCGTCGTGCTGCTCGTTCATTTCGTCCTGATCCAATTCCCAAAGAAATCTTAACAGAAATTTTTCGCTTAGGAGTGCGATCGCCTTCTGGTTTCAATTTACAACCCTGGCGCTTTATAGTCTTACAAGAGCAAGCTAACAAAGAAAAGTTAAGAGCCTGTGCCTTTGATCAGCGTCAAGTAACAGAAGCTCCAGTTGTATTAATTTGTTGTGGCGATAGCCGAGTTAATCAAACCGATTACATTGAATCGGTGATTCAACTTGGTAAAAATGCTGGTGGAGTCAATGATGCTTATGCAGATATTATGCGTAGCTCCATTCCTCAATTGTTTGAGTATCATCCCTCGTTTCAATCCACCGAAGCCTGGACAAATCGTCAGACTATGTTAGCGGTTGCTCATTTAATGATTGTGGCAAAAAGCTTTGGGGTTGATACCTGTCCCATGGAAGGATTTGTGTCTGCTCAAGTTAAAGAAGCATTTAACATTCCTGCTGAAGTAGATGTGTGTTGTTTACTCCCCATGGGATACGCCGCTGAACCCTTTAAACTCTATGGTGGACGGTTTGATATCGAACAAGTTTACTATGGCGAGAGCTTTGGAGAATCATTCCAAGTGTAGTACTCCTCAAAGTTTATTAATGACTAATTACAAAATTTGGAGACAAACCCAATGACTGTAACTACAAACAATCAAAAAATAATCAACATTCGGAAATCCTCTGAAAGAGGACATGCTCATTACGGTTGGCTCGATTCTTACCACACCTTTTCCTTTGCCAACTATTACGACCCCGCTCATATGGGATTTCGCAAACTGCGGGTAATTAATCAAGACCGGATTGAAGGTGGAACTGGATTTGGAACTCACTCCCATAGAGATATGGAAATTATTTCCTATGTCCTAGAAGGAGCCCTTGAGCACAAAGATACCCTTGGTAATACAACAGTTATTCGTCCTGGTGAAGTGCAACGGATGAGTGCAGGAAAAGGTATTGCCCACAGTGAGTATAATTATTCAGCCACTGATATCGCCCATTTTTTTCAAATCTGGATTTTACCGAATCAAACCCGATTAACACCAAGCTACGAGCAAAAATTTTATGCACCAGAAAAAAAGCAGAATCAATTAAGACTAGTTGCTTCAGAGGATGGACGGGATGGTTCTGTGAGCATTCATCAAGATGTTAATCTCTATGCCACGAATCTGGATGCTGGTGCATCAGTAATAACCCATGCTAATCAAGATCGTCATATTTGGGTACAAGTAGCACGAGGTCAGGTCAAGTTAGATAATTACTTGCTACAAGCTGGTGATGGTGCTGCTATTTCTCAAGCAGAATCTGTGATGTTAGTGGGTCAAGAGCAAGCAGAGGTATTGCTGTTTGATTTGGCTTAAATCGAGATATCTGAGCATTTGTCAATCTGAAGTTACCCGTTTGCTGTTGGCTAAAACCTTAAAGGTTCATTTCACTTGGGGTTTGTCCTATAGCCATTCTTGATAGCGGTAAACATAGATAGTGTGTAGGAAACATTGCTGTATTCCTACACACTAGTTTTAATTCATATTGTTTATTCACATGATAACTACGAATATGACTACTTTATAGTAAAAGATAATAGGTAATGGGTAATGGATAATGGATAATGGATAATGGGTAATAGTAAGCCAATAACCAATAACCAATAACCAATGCCCAATTACCAAGTAACTATCTGTAGTCTTCTTTTCCCTAAGTCATATTACTAGGATTTTTTACCTTGGCGCTTCTTTACTGATGTTAACCCCATAACTCCGAATGCAAACAGCGTACCTACTAAAGTTCCTGGTTCTGGTGTGGGTACACTGCTTGATGGTGGTGTTGGTGTGTGTGTGAGTCCCTTGAGAACAAAGACAACATCGTTAAAATCTTGGTCTCCTGACTCATAGGCTTGCTCGGATATCCAATCGTCTTCAAATCCTAGCATCACAAACTTTTCCCCTCCAAATTCAAGTTCATAAGCCAAGATATGGTTGAATCCGTCGGGGTTTTGTTGGGTATCGAAACCAAAGAAGTTGTGAGCACCATTGTAGCCATCGGACTTCACAAAAAACTCAATCAAGGTGTCACCGGAAAAATTTCCCAAATTTACACCTTGACCAAGTGCCAAAGCACCATCGTCGTTAGGGAGAATACCCAAGGGAGAGGAAACATCCTCAAATACTATTTCTTTAGTGTTACCATCATCCACAGAATAAAAGAGTTGATTTCTGAAACCGGCTCCTTCGTTGATAAAAAAGATTTCCACATCTTGAGCACCACTTTCCCACCGCAGAGTATTCAAATCGACTTCAGGCAAATTCTCTTGATTTATCATTAATCTTTCATCATTGACGAAACCGTTAAAGTATTGCCACTGCTCATAGGTTAGTTTTGGTTCGTCATTCCCTGAATTGCTATACTGTTGATCGTATTGTTCCTGAGATACATTTGTGTTGGCAGATGCTTCATTGGCAGAACAAAAAACTCCTAAAACAGTAGCGGTCGCCATTAATCCAGAAAGCAGTTTATATTTCATGAAATCGACTTAACTGATTCAACACTTCGTGGTTGTAGAGATTAGGGAGTATAGAGCTGTTTCGTCTGTGAATTCCCTGTTATTTATCAGTCTCTCTGTCCGATGTATGCGATCGCGTTTATAAAGATTTGATGTCAGGTTTAACTTTTGTATAAATTGTAAACATGCTTACGGTAGGAGTATTATGGTTGTTCCTGAGATTGTTGCAGCCACCCTTGGCAGTAGTTAATCAGGGTCCCAATGCGATCGCATACTCCCTTCTGCCTTAATTTGGCTGTCTCAGGGCTCCGGGATGCCTGCAGAAGCATCAGGTCATTTTCCAATAATCGGATCTGTTTGTAAATTTCGGTTTTTAGGGACTGCCATCGAGAGACATAATCGAGAGGTATGTCTTCGACACTAATACTAGCGATCTGACTGATGAATAGCCCCTTTAGTGCTTGAAACTGCTCCTGAATTGCTGATCGGGCCACATCATCAGCGCCAACTTGGTAGTACATTTGTTCTAGGGCTTCTTGGAATTCCCGTAATGGTTGATTATGTAATTGAGATAACATTGTGAGCCCTATTAGCGTAAAATTAGAAATGTAAAGAATTTTTTCTTTTTAAAGACAAGGTAGTTGCCAAAACCACAATTTGGCTCTGCTACTTAAATATTGGAGCAAGCTTCCATCTCTTTGAACTTGAGCATCCGGACAGCATTCTGGCTTGACGAAAAAGGAGGGTGAGAGGAAGCTTTACTTAAACCGATTGCTGAGAAGGGTTTGGCTGCATCCACAGGCTTGCCGCCCTTCTGAGTCAGTACTCTTTTTGGTAGACTTCGGTTTTCCTAGACTCCGGTATCTATTTTTTCTCTGAGGGGCAAATAAATAATTATGGACGCGATCGCCACCTACTCTATTCTGAATTTTAACGTCAATATTCCTGACTGGCTGCAAGATTCCCTAAGAGCAGCCTCATCAGCGGCAGATGAACCAGTCGGTGATCATACTTTGTTAATCGCTGAGGCATTTCAGTTTGCTTACCAACTCCATGAAGGCCAGTACCGCAAATCAGGAGAGCCTTACATTGCCCATCCGATTGCAGTGGCTGATTTATTAAGGGATTTGGGAGGCAACTCTACTATGATAGCGGCTGGATTCCTCCATGATGTAGTTGAAGATACGGAAATTACTCCAGAAGAAATAGAATCCCGGTTCGGAGTGGAGGTACGAAATTTAGTAGAAGGGGTAACCAAACTATCTAAATTCAACTTCTCCAGTAAAACTGAGCGTCAAGCGGAGAACTTCCGCCGGATGTTCCTCGCCATGGCAGCAGATATTAGGGTAATCGTTGTCAAACTGGCAGATCGATTACATAATATGCGGACCTTGGAATACTTGAAGCCAGCAAAACAGGGTCAGATTGCCCAAGAAACCCGAGATATCTTTGCCCCCCTAGCCAATCGGTTAGGAATTGGTCGCTTTAAGTGGGAACTAGAAGATTTAGCCTTTAAGTATCTCGAAACAAATGCTTATCGGGAAATTGAGTCATTGGTATCAGAAAGACGCTCAGACCGGGAACAGCGGCTGAAGGAAGTCTCAGAACTTTTGCGAGAGCGGATTCATAAAACCGGTGTTCATTGCGTTGATATTAGTAGTCGCCCCAAGCACCTGTATGGAATATATCAGAAAATGCAGCGCCAGAACAAGGGGTTTCATGAAATCTATGATATTGCTGCCATGCGGGTGATTGTGGAAACCAAAGAGGAATGCTACCGAGCCTTAGCCGTTGTTCATGATCTGTTCAGACCAATTCCAGGTCGGTTTAAAGATTATATTGGTTTACCCAAACCCAATCGCTATCAATCCCTCCATACCGGAGTGATTGGGTTTAATGGTCGCCCGATCGAAGTCCAAATTCGCACCCTGGAAATGCACCATGTGGCGGAATGGGGTATTGCTGCTCACTGGAAGTATAAGGAAACTGGTGGGTCTAATACTACGAAATTCACGGCTGATGATGAAAAGCTGACTTGGCTGCGGCAGTTATTGGAATGGCAGAAAGACCTGAAAGATGCTCAGGAATACATGGAAAACATCAAAGATAACTTATTTGATGAAGATGTCTATGTATTTACACCAGATGGTGACGTAGTCGCTTTGAGTCGGGGGGCAACTGCCGTAGACTTCGCCTATCGGATTCATACCGAGGTGGGAAACCATTGTGCTGGTGTACGAGTTAATGGTGAGTGGCGGGTACTCGATTGTCCTCTAAAGAATGGGGATATCGTAGAAATTCTCACCACCAAAAACGCTCACCCTAGTCTAGATTGGCTCAACTTTGTGGTAACAGCCAGTGCCAGAAATCGTATTCGGCAATGGTTTAAGCGATCGCATCGGGAAGAAAATGTGGCTCGGGGTCGGGAACTCTTAGAGAAGGAACTTGGGAAAAAAGGATTTGAAGCTTTGCTCAAATCAGCACCAATGCAAATTGTGGCGGAGCGCTGTAACTACCACAAAGTAGAAGATTTACTGGCTGGTCTGGGTCATGGTGCAGTGACACTCAACTTTGTAGTGAAACGACTACGGGAACAACTACACGCTGGTTTAGACAATGAGCCAGAAGAAAGTGAAGTGATCCAACAGTATTCTAGCTCTACCCCCATTCATCTCCAATCCCAACTTCCTAGTAAGAAACATCCTATTGCTGGTGTAGAAGGACTACTGTATCGCCTGGCTGCATGTTGTAACCCCTTACCAGGAGAATCTATCATTGGGGTAGTCACTCGCACTAAGGGTATTTCCATTCATCGGCAAGGATGTGTGAATGTGGAAAATGTTTTAGGAGAAAGACTAGTACCGGTCAGCTGGAATCCCACTGATATCGATGATGGGCGTCCCCAAACCTACCCAGTAAATGTGCAAATTGAAGTCATTGACCGGGTTGGTGTCTTCAAAGACATTCTCTCTCGCTTAAGTGACCAAAACATTAATGTTCGTAAAGCTCAAGTCAAAACTCAGTATGGCAGGCCAGCTCTAATTGATCTGTGTATTGATATTCTCAATCACCAACAACTAAAGCGCAGCTTCGGCAAAATCCAACAAATGAGCGATGTGTTAAATATCCGGCGTGTTTCTCAGGTGGAGGAATGTAATTGAAGGATAGAAGGTTAGGAGGTTAGGAGGTTTAAGGTTAGAAGGTTGAAAGTTAGAAGGTTAACACTTAACAGTCAAGATTCAACCAACAGTCAAAATTCAACAGATAACACTCAAACAGTCAAGATTCAACAAACCACTTCTTTTTCTTCTGAACGTCGTCTAGGCACCTCATAGGTGAAGAAATCATAGGCTAAGATGGTATTTGGGAAAATTGCCCTTGCTTCTTGAAGCAAATCATCTAACCTCAGGGGATTTCCTGGAGCATAACGAGGACTGAAATGGGTCATAATTAGCTGTTTGACTCCTGCACCAAGGGCAACTTGAGCTGCCATGGTAGACGTAGAATGTAAGCGCTCAATAGCCATCTGAGCGTCTTGATGGGCAAAAGTAGCTTCGTGAATCAACA
Organism: Moorena sp.; assembly: GCF_982860115.1. Classification (NCBI taxonomy): domain Bacteria; kingdom Bacillati; phylum Cyanobacteriota; class Cyanophyceae; order Coleofasciculales; family Coleofasciculaceae; genus Moorena; species Moorena sp. Next base: position 11,391 of record NZ_CEYLVT010000062.1, on the reverse strand, counting down.
CATCTCCATCCTTTGCTAGTTCAATAGCCTGCTCACAGAAGATAGTATCGGTACAATAAACCACTTTACGACCAGTTTCGGGTACTCCACACAAGTCAATGCCCTGAACCTGACGCCCATTAGGTAGGGTAATCGTTTCTCCCCGTTTGAGTTTACCGTAAAGAGGACCAGACGGAATTCCTAATGCGATCGCTTTTTCTACATTAAACCTGCCGGGTCGGTCTTTTTCACACACTCGGTAGCCAAAGGCTGGTACACGATGCTCCAGGGGTAGACAGCTAACGGTAAATTCCTGGTCTTCGTAGACTAAACCAGGTTTTATCGTGTGAACCTTGAAGGGGAATGCCAAATGGGTGCGAGAGTATTTTAGGCAAGCTTGGAGATAACTATCTAAACCTGGTGGTCCATAAATATCAACCCTGTCGATGTTTCCTGCTAAGCCACAGCTTGCCAACAGACCTGGCATACCAAAAATATGGTCGCCGTGGAGGTGGGTAATGAACATTCGTCTGATCTGGCTGGTTTTCAGGTCACTCCGCAAAAGTTGATGCTGAGTACCTTCGCCACAGTCAAACAGCCAGACTTCTGCACGCTGAGGTAAGCGCAGCGCTACACTAGACACATTGCGCGATCGCGTTGGGACTCCGGAGCTAGTTCCTAAAAATGTAATTTCCACGCAGCCTGTTTTTGAATCTTCTTCTATATATAGTACACAGGCTGAGTCTGATCATGCTCAATGTGCAATGCCTTTGAACGTATTTAGGGAATAGGCAACAGGCAATAGGCAATAGGCAATAGGCATGCTAGACCCACCCCTAACCCCTCCCAGGAGGGGAAGGCAATAGGCAATAGGCAACAGGCAATAGGCAACAGGCAATAGGCAACAGGGAAGTGGGAAAAAATCCTGTGTACCTTTATAGTTATTGAAAACGCTTTATTTAGGATTGTTATATCACTAAATCAACAAGCAAATCAAAAAATAAATTTAGTTTTTAGCATTGGTACTACGATACTATTGTTGTTACTGTTGTGTTCTGGAGATATAATTACAAATAGACCAGGAGTGATGGAAATATTGTCATTAATTTGGTAGCGATAAAAGGTCTCTAAGTGATAAGATACATCCGAATCTTGACGACTGTTAATATCATTTTCAGCTAGTCTAGGGGGCATTCCAAAAACGAAACCTAATTCATTGCCTTCTTTGCCTAAATCGGGAAATGCCATGGTTATCGCCCAAGTCCAGATATCAGCTTTAGCCCCCTTTGAGCCATCCAAACCACTTTGGCGAGGAGAGGATTCAGCGTTGGCATTGATATAACTAAGCCAACCCCCAAGGGCAAAACCAGGACTAAGTCGATATCTCCCTTGTAAGCCAAACCCATTAGCAGAGGTGGCGGTTTGATCACCAAAGGGTGCTTGGGAAAATTGACTGCCAGTACTGCCAGTGACATCAACTCCTGAGTTGGGTTCAGGAGAATAGTAATGGACATAATTCAATCCAATCCCTAAGCGCTGATTTGGTGTCAAGGTTAGCTGAGTAAAAGCACCAAATTGACCATTAAATAGCCCATTACCTTCGGTGGGATTAGAGATACTAGCGGCACTACCTAAATAAGCTAAACTGATTCTAATGGAGTCATTAAATTGATAACGAATAGCAGCTCCACCACCTTCAGCTAGGCGATAAACGGGGTTATGTACTCCAAAACGGGAGAGGGCTGAGACGGGATTGAGGGGGTCTGTAATTTCATCAGCTGACAGACCGGCTGCTGCAATATGAGCTTGAATGCGATCGCTAATCGGGAATCGGTAATATAGTTCGGTTAAGACAAAGTCCTGGTCAGTATTTGTATCAAAATCATAGAGAGTCATGTCTGTGCCATCGAGGGGGTTATTCAATTCAGGCACATCGGTGGCGTCGATTCTAGTGCGTAACAGGTCTTTACCGGTGAAACTGGTATCAAAGGATAATAGGGCTTGACCTGTGAATGTAGTGGTGAGACTATCCTCTTGAGTTGGGCTACTGCAACAAGGGGCAGCTTTATTATCAGTGAAGTAGTCAACTAGGATAAAGTCTACTTCGCCATTGAGCTTAGTGGTGGTGGAAAACTCAGTTATTTCCACTTCAGCAGTACGAGCGGTTACAGCATCGAGGTTACCACGGAGTCGAGCTAGTTCCAGGGTAAACTCTGATTGCAAACGCTTGATTGCCTCTAGGTCTTCTTTAAAGTAGGACGATGCCAAATTGGGAGCAACTATTATCTTACTGAGCTGATCGAAACAGGCATTGAGAGCAGCAGCAAACTCATAACGGTTGAGGGGACGATTGCCACGATAGGTACCATCAGGATATCCTGCCATACAACCGTAGCGCTCTACGATGGATTGTAAGGCTTGGAATGCCCAATCCGTGGGCTGCACATCCGATAACTGGGATACTGATGTGACCTGAGCCATCGAGTCATTTGTCTGTTCGATATTGGGTTCGATATTGGGAGTTAGTTCATTCTCAAACCCTTGTGTACTTGTTGGTGATTCCGTTATTGGTGATCCTGGTAACAACTGGGAAGCAGGTGTCACATGCTCCATCACGCCCACAGAGATGGGGGGAAGTAACTCTACTGCTACGGATAATTCCTGGGCGGTTGTTGACTTTGGTTGAGATTCATTGGCTAGACCATTGGGAGTTAGTAGAAACGCTGCAGCGATCGCAGCTGGAGTTACATGGGGCAAGCTCCAAGTAAGTTTGAGCATTGGTTAGATAGTTCACTACTCACACCGAAACTAAGGTGCGCGCCTCCAAGGGCGCGAGGGATTGCTCCCTTGGAGGCGCGCACCTGATTGTATGATCGCGCAAATCTTAGCAATTTGCCCAGTAGGATGATGGTAATAGGGGTAGTTTTCTTAGATTAGGGTTAAGCAGAAAGTGTGGGGGGAGAGGAGTTAGATATCCAACCGCTGTTGTTACAGTCAAACTTATTTGATCTGGCTTATACCGCTTGTCTATGGCACTGGGATATAGTTGAGACCAGTCTATCCGAGTTCCTCTTACTCATATAAGATTACAGAGGGTGAATTATAGTAATTTTTAGTCTAATCAGGTACATTAACAGCAATGAGCAAACCAATGACGAATATCCTTAACGGAGATTTGACTAAACACAAATTCAATAGCTTACTCGCGCATCGGATCCCACCTAAAAGCGATCGCATCAATAGTTCTATTGTTGACAGGTAGAGAGCTATACATGAAGGTTAAAAAGATCCCCGATTATCTCCTTGAGCGGATAGAATCAGTCCTATTTACTGTTTTCCCTGCTAGAAGAAAAAATGCTGGAAATACCCCTGGTTATCTCATTGAGCAGATACAGTCAGCCCTGCTTAGTGCTTTCCCTGAGCAACATAAATTAAAAGAAATGCTGCAAGTCAAATTAAATAAAAATCTGCCAGAGATTGCTACTGGTGATAATTTGAGTGAAATTGTTAACAAAGTGGTCAACTATTTTGATAGTCAAAATAAGTTAGCCGAATTAATTAATGGCGCACGTGAAATAAATCCCGGTAATCATGAATTAAATGCAATCCAGAAAAAACTTGAAATTACGACTAGTTTACTCGATATATTATTGTATTCTTTGAAAAAAACCAAGAAGCTAAAGCAAAAGGTTTATAGATCTTATTTAAATCAATTATTAGATAATGATAATCCGGAAGATAAAATCTATAAAATACTTGAAATTTTAAATGAAATAATATCTAATTTAGATACTATACTTGATGAAGATTTTTATAGTGAAAAATCTATTATAGAATTTGCTTATTTATTGAAAAAGGAATATATTGATCTTTATAAAGATAATGATGATTTTAAACAAAATACTAAAAAACTCAATCAATGGTTAAAAACCCAGTCCAAGAGGAGTAAAGCAAGCTATATAGTAAGCTATATACTAAGATTATTAAGCAGTAACCGCTTATTTAAATTTGATTATGTAGTGTCACGTATATTGCCATTCCTCTTTATTAATATTACTGGTACTTGGATAATAGAATTTTTGACTAATCAAGAATTGGTTAAGCAGTATAAAGTCTTTAGCATGTTGGCTTTTATACTATTTACAATTATAGCTATTATAATAGCTATAATTGATTTAGTTAAAAAATCAAATTTAAGACTGAACCAAATAAGCTCAGTCACCTTAGTAAGCTCAGTTACCTTAGTAATCTTGGGAAGCTTAGTAATCTTGGTAATAGTAATATTAACAGAAGCATTTATATTTAGCAGTTTTCCAAATAAAACACTAAAGTTACCTGAACAATCTAAGAATTACCCAGAAATAGGAAAAGTTTTTGAAAACAAGTTTAAGATAGGTGAATGTCGTAATATAAAGCAAATCTCGATAGATAAAGCTGAAGCAAGAGTTACACCAAAACAAAGACTGCTTGAATCTAATAAATTACACGTGTTGCTTAGTGATGTGGAATGGATCAAGCAGGAAAAATACTTAAAATTTATCAAAAGAAACTATAAAGGATATATCCAATTCAAGATTAGTTATGATGCTAATCCGAGTGGGGAGTTTGAAATGGAATCTGAAATAGTTGACTATTCATTTAGACCTGGTAGTGGATTCTTCTCCTTTGTGATAGGATTCGTAGAGACAGCATATTTGGTGCCTCGACAACGAAATGATATTATCGAGGAAATAGATAAATTTATTCAGGATAACCAAATTTTAGAAAAGCTCAAATAAATCTGAATATAGCGTTTATAGGACTCATGAGGTACACATTAGTTTTTACCTCTTCTCTCTTCCCTCTTCTGTCTTACCTGCTCCCTGCTCCCTGCTCCCTGCTCCCTAAAAACCAGAAATTTGTACCTCACAAGTCGTAGAATTGCTATAAGCTATTAAGCATTAGTACCTAACAGCTTAATAGCTTATTCAAGGCTTATGATCTTAGGTAAATCAATTACAAAGTTAAGCCCTTTTGGAGTAACATCGGCGTTAATATAAACACCAGCATTAACGAGTTTATCTAGGGTTAAGCCATAGGGTTTCAACTTTTTATCAACGCCCGCATCTTTAAGATAGGAAATTAAATTGACACCATCAAAATTTGCCAAACCATTCTTGATCACCTTAACTGTTTGATTACGAAATAGACTTTCAAGAAGAGTCAAAGCATCAGAATACCATCCCCGTCCACGCACATTATGCTTACGGTAAGCAACTTGTAAATCGTTATTACGTATAGCAATACCAAGACTAACATCACCACTAGGTGTTACAGAAAACAGCCGAGTACACTTCTTTTCAGAAAATAGATCGATGCATTCATACTTACGCAAATTGACGGTAAAGGAAAATGTTGCTCCACCATTGTCAATAGACTCAAGATTAATATCGTTGATCTTCCACTTGTTATAACGAGTATTTTTGATGTAATACCCATCATATTGATTGATAGAGTTAACTAAATCTTCCCGGAATTTTTCAATTGGCAAGGTTCCTCGAATTTGTGCTTTAGTTAAGTCTATCTCAATTGGAAATCCAATCTGATTGGTCAATACGTCTAGAGACTGGGCAACGAAGGGAACATTAGCATCATAAAATTGATTTTGTGCATGAAGGTAACCAGGCAAAGCGATGGTTAAACCTAAAGAGATCGAAAAAGCAGTAAAAATAGCTGCTAGATTTTTATCCAACATACATCCTATCCTTTGTCGGTATCAGCTAGTGTTTATTGGTATTTTAAAAATTACGGAGACTAAAATTAGCTGAATGCCTTTATATCACAAGCCAATATTTTCCTGAGCTTTAAATTATTTTTAAATAGCAAAAGAATGGTCAATCAATAGATGCCCATTTACTGCTCAGGCTTCGAGTTAATTTTGAGCCTAGTTATTTTCAAATACCACTATTTATTTCTCAGTCAAAGTTCAGGAGATTATGCAGTGCTTAACAAAAGTTAATAGTATAGTGAAGTATAGTTAGGGAAAGGGTAATAGACAACAGCGGCTCTGGTAACAAAACTATGTCTTAACCTTTACTTCGACTGCTATAACAGTAAACTTTAAACATTAAACCTTCAATATTAAACCTTCAACATTAAACCTTCAATATTAAACCTCCAACCTCCAACCTCCAACCTTGGCCTTTGGGCCACCCTACGCGAATGGCCACTAGATTTCACAAATCAGATAGGATTCCTATAGGGTTTACTAAACCTTGATAAATTGAGCTTTTTTCTTCATTTATTTTTCTAAAATTGCTGAAGTGTTTTATTCTACAATCGCTTTGTTCGTAATAGCGGAAAGCGCTGACGAAGCTGGGCAGAAGATGGCACTTTTGTGATCATTGATAAGTATGTCAAGCTAACTTGATTAATTACCACAACAAAACTGTACTATTAACACAATGATGAACTTGAAATTTGACCGTATCAATGTTTTGGCAATGGCAACTATTTCTCTGGGTATAAGTACCTCTTTGCTACAACCAGAGGTTGCTCAAGCTGGTGTGTTAGGAGATTCGGCAACAGTTGTGAACACTTTTGAGGACTCTGTTATTACAGGTGGAGTTCAGACTTTTTTCGGTATTTCCAGCCCTGAAACTATCACCGATGATGTAGAATTTTCTAACTTTATTGGCTTTTACGACATTGATATCAGCGATACCTCCCTCTCTCTTACCCTGGTGGATAATTCCGGTGCGACGGATCCGATTGTTCCTGCGGGTCGATTTGATCGCAATTATTTCAAGTTCGATAACAGCATCATTACCTCCGCAAGTCTGGATGGCTCAGAGGAATTAAATGAATTTGCCAATGTTCAAGTTTTGGCACCAGGTTTTTCCCTGGACCCTGCTGATGTCTTTGGCACCGGTATTCCTGGACCCATCGAGTTTGAGAACGGCGGTTTAGTGATAGAAATTGGCGAGGGTAGTGACTTTACAAATATAGGTGTGTCTGCGAAGGTCAACTTTACAAGCGAATCCATCCCAGAACCCCCAGCAACACTTTCTGTTTTAGTGATAGCTGGGCTAATGCTTAGTGGCTCTTTTGTGCGTAAATACCTCTAATTGAGCTAGTTCGATATTAACCTCAACACAGGAGCATTTCACAAATGCCGAACATTTGTACTAAATCTATAGCCCCCTCATGGGTTTTAGCTTGCTGTGATGGTACATAGTTCATCTGTTCTGCAACGCAAGACCTGCTCCTGTGTTGAGGTCTTGAGAGACCCAAGTTAGTCTAAACTCCAGTTAATAAAAAATAAGCATTAGGGATAGTAGAAAGGAATTATACACATTAAAGTATAGTTAGGGAAAGGGTAATAGGTAATAAGCAACAGCGGATCTGGTAACAAAAATATGTTTTAACTTTTACTTCGATTGCTATAAAATTGAACATTAAACCTTGGCCTTTTGGCCTTTAGGCCACGCTACGCGAACGGCCACGCTACGCGAACAACCTTCAACCTTCAACCTCCAACAACCTTCAACATCGAACAACCTCCAACCCTCAACCCTCAACCGAATAAACCCTTCCTTTCCAAGCACCCCCCCTTCCTTGCCAATGTCGCCATGCTGAATCTATGGTCATCAGGGTATACAGCAACCCGATCCCAGGTAAGCAAAATGCCAGCAGAGGAGAACATTGATAGAGACGCAGTGTGGGTAAGTAAGCTAAAGCCATCAGTAACCATGTGACAAAAGATGCGATCGCATTCAGCCAATGTCCAGTCAAAACACTAACGATCAAACCAATCGGGGCTACTAGATAAATTAAGGTCATTCCCATCACCGTACCTACTAATAGCCATGGGGAATACTCTAGTTGGGTAAAGGCCGTGCGAGCAATCATATTCCAGATACTCCCTAAAGAAGGATATTGTCGTAAGCTGCGGGTTGATTGACTTAGGCCTAACCAAATGCCACCAAAGGCAGGGCTTTGCTGATTGGTTTTGCTAAAGCCCCCTAAATCCCCCAACTTTGGGGGACTTTGAGAGTTTTGTTCCCCCCAAAATTGGGGGGCTAGGGGGGCGAAACTTGCTGTATTACTAGATTTCACTGCTTGAGCTAGGGCGCAATCATCGATTAATGCTTGACGCACTACCTCAATCCCACCGATCCGGTTTAAGGCTTGATGGCGAATTACAATACATCCTCCAGCCGCAGCCGCAGTAGATTTTGTGGGGTTATTGACCCAAGCAAAAGGATACAGTTTTTGAAAGAAGAAGACAAAAGCAGGAATAAGTAGTCGCTCCCAAAAGTCTTGGCATCTGAGCAACACCATTAAGGAAACTAGATCCAAGTGTTCTATCTCGGCTTTAGTAACCAGTTCACGGAGATTGGCTGGATCATGCTCAATATCAGCATCAGTAAATAAAAAATAATCTGGGGCTGGGGTTTGCTGCTGCCCATGACGAATCCCTTGTTCTAAGGCCCAGAGTTTACCTGTCCAGCCAGGAGGTAACGTTTGACCGGATAATACTTCTAGTTGGAATCGTTCGGAGGATTGGTTGCTTTCCTGGGCAAGGGCTTGAGCAATGGTGCCGGTTTGATCAGTGCTTTGGTCATCTACTACAATCACTTTCAAGCACCCAGCATAGTCTTGAGCCAGAAGCGATCGCAATGTCGTGGGGAGCAACTCAGCTTCATTACGGGCTGGAATTACAGCACAAACGTTGGGTAAGGATTCCCCTTTACCTACAGACCTGGTAGGGAATTTCTCTATAACCAGCCGTTGGTCTGCTCGCCAAAACTGACCCCGAAATGCTAGTAATCCGATCCAAATCCCTAAGGATAGAACAGTGATTCCTAATCCGATAGTATCCATTTGTATTGATACCTATTGCTAATTCTCCACTACAAGTAGCAAAATAACGTAACCAAAGGTGCGCGCACCTTTGAATGTGGTGTGTGAAGTGCAACGGTAAAATATGCAAACCCAAGACAGGATTGTAGAATCAGGGGTTACAGAAGCGATCGCAAATAGCCAAAGCTATCTACTCGCTCAGCAATATCCCGACGGTTACTGGTGGGCAGAACTAGAATCGAATGTCACTATAACGGCGGAAATTATCCTACTCCATAAAATTTGGGGAACTGACAAACAACGACCTTTACATAAAGCCGAAGCCTATCTGCGTTCTCAACAGCGGAAACACGGTGGCTGGGAACTTTTCTATGGTGATGGTGGGCATTTGAGTTGTTCGGTGGAAGCTTATATGGCACTCCGCCTTTTGGGGGTACCCGCCAGCGACTCCGCTTTGGTCCGAGCCAGGGATTTTATTCTCAGACGAGGTGGTATCAGCAAAACCCGGATTTTCACCAAATTTCATTTAGCCTTGATTGGCTGCTATAGCTGGCGCGGGATTCCCTCGATTCCCCCCTGGATCATGTTGTTTCCGGAATGGTTTCCTTTTACGATCTATGAAATGTCTAGCTGGGCAAGGGGAAGTACAGTTCCTTTATTAATTGTCTTTGACCAGAAGCCAGTATTTGATAGTCAGCCAAGGATCAATCTAGACGAGTTATATACCGAAGGAGCTGATCACGCCAAGTTTGAGCTACCTCGCAATTCCGATTGGACAGATTTATTTGTACTCCTTGATGATGGATTTAAGTTAGCAGAAGACTGGAATTTAGTTCCATTCCGGAAGCAGGGACTGGCAGCAGCGGAAAAATGGGTCTTGGAGAGGCAAGAAGCCACAGGAGACTGGGGGGGAATTATTCCAGCGATGTTGAATTCCCTGTTAGCCTTGCGTTGTCTCAACTATGATCTTGCTGATCCGGTAGTGCAACGGGGAATGGAAGCTGTTGATCGCTTTGCTATTGAAACCCCTGACAGCTACCGAGTCCAAGCTTGTGTTTCCCCAGTTTGGGATACAGCTTGGGTATTGCGAGCGATGGTGGAATCTGGTTTAGACCCGGATCATCCAGCCTTAGTTCGGGGTGGAGAATGGTTGTTGCAGCAGCAAATTCTTGACTATGGGGATTGGGTGGTCAAGAATCCCCAAGGGAAACCAGGAGGATGGGCGTTTGAGTTTCAAAACCGTTTCTATCCCGATTTAGATGATTCCCCAGTGGTGATTATGGCCTTGAATCGCTTGAAACTGCCTAATCAGAAACTAAAACGGGCAGCCATGGCTCGTGGCTTGGCTTGGATAGCATCAATGCAGTGTAACCAAGGGGGTTGGGCGGCGTTTGATATTAATAATAATCAACACTGGCTCAATTCTCTGCCCTATGCTGACCTGAAAGCGATGATTGACCCTAACACAGCGGATGTGACCGCACGGGTTCTGGAAATGCTGGGTTCGTGTAATTTATCCATAGAATCCCAGCAGTTAGAGAAAGCGATCGCATTTTTGATTCAGGAACAGGAAGCCGATGGCAGCTGGTTTGGTCGTTGGGGAGTTAACTATATCTATGGCACCAGTAGTGCTCTTTCCGCCTTGTCAAAGATAGCGCCTCACACCCACCAACGTAGTATCGAACGGGGTGCGGCTTGGCTAGTGAAATGTCAAAACCTTAATGGTGGCTGGGGTGAGACCTGTCTTAGTTACGATGATCCCAGTCTTAAGGGACTAGGAATCAGTACTGCATCTCAAACTGCTTGGGCTTTAATAGGTTTAATGGCAGCAGGAGAAGCTACTGGCAACTGGGCAATGGATGCCATTGAGAAGGGAGTCAACTACTTAGTGTCAACTCAGCAGCCCGATGGCAGTTGGGATGAAACCGAGTTTACAGGCACAGGTTTTCCCAGTCATTTTTATTTGAAGTACCACTTCTATCAACAATATTTCCCCTTGTTGGCCTTGGGACGGTATCAAATGTCTGTTTGAAGTTGAAGGTTGTTGGTCATAATGAAGAATTTAGAATGAAGAATTTAGAATATAGAATGCAGAATGAAGAAGGCAGAATGGTGAAGGCAGAATGGTGAAGGCAGAAGGCAGAAGGCAGAATTCCCAATTCTAAATTCCCAATTCTAAATTCCCAATTCTAAATTCCCAATTCTAAATTCCCAATTCTAAATTCCCAATTCTAAATTCCCAATTCTTAATTCTTAATTCTTAATTCCCAATTCTTAATTCTTAATTCTTAATTTCCACGCATCCTATTTATTGCTGATGCTCAGCTAACCATACCGTCAAATCTGTGACAGTCTCAAAATCCAACAGCGCCTCGCTCAACTCCTCCAATTGAGCAACAGAAAGCTTTTGGATTCCCTCTTGTAGCTGGTCTTCAACACTCCCAAACCGACGGGTCAGTTGACGTATCACGATTGAGTAACCTTCCTCTTGCCTTCCTTCAAGTTTCCCTTCAAGTAAACCAAGTTTATGTCCTTTTTGAATTATCTTCTGATAAATTACAGACTCTT